>NZ_LGQY01000174.1:0-20372 GCF_003116065.1 Azospirillum sp. TSO5
GGGCGCCCGCCGCACCCGCCTGCTGTCCGGTCTGGCGCAGGAGGCCTCCCGTCCCGACGGCTTCGCCGAGGTGCTGGGCCGCTTCCGCGACGGCGCGCTGATGGTGCAGGGCTGGTCGCACGGCTTCCCGGCCGGTGCCGCTCCCGTGCTGGTCGAGGCCGACGATCTGCGCCCCCATGCCAGCGCCGCCGCGCCCTTCCACCGTCCCGACCTGCCCGACGATGCCTCCGGCCTGCTGACCGTTCTGGAAGGCCCGGTCGCCGCGCCGGACACCATTCGCCGCATCCATTTCCGCGCCGACGACGGCTGGCGCCATCTCGCGATCTTCGAGCACCGGCAGTTGCTGGCCGACGGCGTCGCCTCCGCCCATGCCCGGGACATGCTGGGCCAGTTGCAGGGAGATGCCGCCCGCCGCGGTGTCGCCGCCGCCATCGCCGCCCGTTACAATGGGGTGGAGACGGTGTCGCAGATCCAGGCTCCGGTGCGTATGGGGCTGGACATGGCGGTGCGCGTTCCGGGGGCAGGGCTGTTCGTATGCGGCTGGCTGCTCGACCCTTCTCAGGCGGTCCGCGCGGTGACGGTGAAGGGCGCCGGCATGACGGCGCGGCTGGACACCGACTGGTCGCGGCTGTCCCGCAAGGACGTGTCCGATGCCTTCGCCCACGATGCGCTGTTCGCCGGCCGTCTGATTCCGGGCAATGACGCCCACGGCTTCACCGCCTTCGCCCGCGAACCGGCCGGCATCGCCGCCGATGCCGAGTTCCATCTGGAACTGACGCTGGCCGACGGCATCGCCTTCCTGCCGCTGCCCTGCCAGCCGCCGACCGGCGATGCGCTGCGCCGCATGCTGGGGGCGGTCAATCCCGACAGCCCGTCCATCGACCGCGTCATCGCCAACCATCTCGGGCCGATGTTGCGCACCGCGGCGTCCGGACAGCCGGCTCCCTCCTCCGTCCTGCACCCGATGGGCCGCGCGCTGAAGAGCCCGCGCGTGTCGGTGATCCTGCCGGTCTGCGACGGGCGTGAGGATGTCGACCTGAACCTCGCCCGCATGGCGAACGATCCGGACTTCGCCGAGGCGGAGATCCTGGTGGTGGCCGGTGCCGGTACGCATGAACGTCTGGCCGGCATGGTCCGGCAGGCTGCCGGCTTCTATCGTCTTTCGGTCGGCTTCGTCGCGGCTCCCACCGCCGCCGACCCGTTCGAGGCGGTCGCGGCGGCCCTGCCGCATGTCCGCGCCGACCGCGTCCTGCTGCTCTCCCCGTCGGTTCTGCCGACCGAGCGCGGCTGGCTGTCGGCGCTGGAGCGTGCGATCCGCAAGCCGAACGCCGTCGGCTCCGCCGCGCTGGCGCCGGTGATGGCCAGCCCGACCCTGCTGTATGAGGACCATTCGGTCCGCTTCGCCGGCATCGTCGCGGTGGAAGGGCCGGGCGGCATGGTCACCTACGAGCGCCGCTTCGCCGGCTACCCGCGCGACTGGCTGAAGGAGCAGGAGGCGTCGATGGTCGATGCCGCCTCGGCCGACTGCGCGCTGCTGCCGCGCGAACTGCTGGTCCGCGCGATGGCCGACGGCGGCCGCTATCTCGGGTCGGAGCCGAAGGGACTGGACCTGTGCCTGCGGGTTCGGGCGGCCGGCGGCTCCTGCCTGTGGCTGCCGAAGGTCCGGCTGGTGGCGGTCGACGAACAGCCCCGCCACACCCGCGACCCCCGGCTGGAGCGCATGAGCGCGCTGGTCGACGAATGGAGTTTCGTGGAGCGCTGGAAGGCGTCGATCGCGGCCTAACGCCAACTCTTGCCCCCTCCCTAACCCTCCCCCGCTGCGCGGGAGAGGGAACTGCCGCCACTCCGTTGCAGAAGCCCTGCAAGCGTCCTGCCCCCTCTCCCGCGCAGCGGGGGAGGGATGGGGAGGGGGCAACAGCGGGCAAGCGACACAACCACCTCACCACCCCCGCTTAGGACAGACGGTCACCCGATGAGCAAGACCAAGCGCGCGCTGATCATCAGCCATGGCCACCCCTCCTTCTCGCTGGGCGGGGGTGAGGTCGCCTCCTACAACCTGCACAACGGCCTGCACGACCTGCCGGGCTGGGAAAGCCATTATCTCGCCCGCGTGGCGCCGCCCATCGCCCAGCATCGCGGCTCCGCCCTGATGGCTCTGCGCCAGAAGGAGCGGGAGGTGCTGTACTACGCCAACGACTACGACCATTTCCGCCTGTCCAACCGCAATCTGCCGGGGCTGGAGAAGGACTTCGTCCGCTACGTCCGCGACCTCCAGCCGGATGTGGTGAACTTCCACCATTTCCTCGGGCTGGGGATCGAGACGATTCAGGCGGTGCGTCAGGCGCTGCCGCGCGTGCCCATCGTGGTGACGCTGCATGAATACCTGTCGATCTGCCACCATCATGGCCAGATGGTGAAGACCAGCCGCAACGCGCTGTGCTACCGCGCCAGCCCGGCCGACTGCGCCGGCTGCTTCCCGCACATCGGCGAGGCGGAGTTCTTCAAGCGCGAGCTGTTCCTGAAGACCTTCCTGGAGCAGGCGGACTTCTACATCAGCCCGTCGAACTTCCTGATCGACCGCTATGTCGACTGGGGGCTGCCGCGCGAGAAGTTCCGCATGATCGAGAACGGCCTGACCATCGAGGGCATCGCCCCGCCGCGCCCGGTCACCCGCGCCGGCAAGCGCAACCGCTTCGCCTTCTTCGGTCAGCTGACCGAGTTCAAGGGCGCCCATCTGCTGGTGGAGGCGGTGTCGCGCATCTCCGACAAGGCCTGGGGCGAGGACGGCGCGCTGATGATCTTCGGCGGCAACCTGGAACGCCAGCCGGAGGCCTATCAGAAGCGCTTCAACGACGCGGTGGAGAAGGCCGGCGACCGGGTGCGCTTCTACGGCAGCTACCGCTCGGCCGAACTGCCGGGCCTGATGAAGGACGTCGATTGGATGATCATCCCGTCGATCTGGTGGGAGAACTCCCCCGTCGTCATCCAGGAGGCCTTCCTGCATGGCCGCCCGATCATCGCCAGCAACATCGGCGGCATGGCGGAAAAGGTGACCCACGGCGTCGACGGCCTGCATTTCCGCAACGGCAGCGTCGAGGATCTGGTGGACCGCATGACGGAGGCGCTGACCTCGCCGGACCTGTGGGACCGTCTGCGCCTGCGCATCCGTCGCCCCATCGACCGCGCCGAATGCGCGCGCCAGCACTCTGAAGTGTTCGACGCGTTGCTGGCCGCCGGCGGCGCGGCGCCCTCGATGCCGGAGCGGGCGGTGGCGCAGCGGTCGTGATAAGGGAATGTTGGAATGTGCTGTGATATTTTCGAATATCAGGAAGATTTCATTCCGCATGTCGCCGAACATATTGGTAATGTTGGATCGAAAATCGCAGGACCTCTAGCATAGGTTCAGTGTGAAGATTCGATTTAGCCCGGCGGTAATCCGGGCAACATCCGCCCCTATTGTCGCCCAACCCAGGGAGAGCCGCCGTGGCCAACATCCTCGTCATGATTCCGTCGGGCGAAGTCTACGATCACGACTGCGTGCGTTGGTACAGCTACCAGGACATTCAGCGCAGCATCGACCACTATCACAACATCGGTGACGCGTTCGTCTTCGACTCCTCGTTGAAGCTGCTGACCTACGACAAGCTGGATGTTCTGGAGATCCGCGAGTTCCGGCAGGAGGTGGTCGACCGGATCAATGCGGAATATGACTACGTCTTCCTGCGCGGCAGCAACTACATCCATGATTCGATGGACTGGCCGGCGGCGACCATCCAGGTGCTGGCGAAGCTGCGCATTCCCGTCATCGCCTTTGGCGTCGGCGCCCAGGCGCCGGCCACCGGCAAGCTGACGCTGACCGAGGAAAGCAAGCGCATCTGGCGGATGATCGCCGACAAATCGACGACGCTGGGCGTGCGCGGCACCTACACCGCTGAAGTGCTGTGGGACCTGGGCATCAAGAACACCCGCATCGTTGGCTGCCCGACCGCCTTCCGCAACCGCGACCCGGAACTGCGCATCGACCTGCCGGCGCTCGACAGCGTGCGCAAGGTCGGCATCACGATGCGCCGCGAGGTCTCCAAGCATTATTCGCCGGACGTCCGCAAGTATCTGGAACGCCACCGCGACTTCGTGAAGGACATTTCCCGCCGCTTCGACACCGTCCTGATGATGCAGGGCGAGGTGGAGGAGAAGAAGCTGCTGTGGGGAACCGAGGAGCAGAAGGCGGAGGCCTGGGCGCACCTGCATGACAGCGCCTGGCTGAAGCAGTGGTATTTCGATGACGAAATGGACGCGCTGTACCGCGAGCGCCTGTGGTATTCGGACGTCGTCGCCGACTATGAGAACCTCGTGCGGTCGAAGGATCTCGTGCTCGGCTATCGCCTGCACGGCAACCTGATGGCGCTGTCGAACGCCACGCCGTCGGTCTACTTCAGCTATGACAGCCGCACGGCGGAGTTCGCGGAGACCTTCGCGATCCCCTGCTACAACGTCTATTCGGACAAGCCCTTCGTCCTCGAAGAATATTGGGACCAGAGCCTGTTCGAGAAGTTCAACCGCACCTACTACCAGCGCTATCGCGACATGCGGGAATTCCTGGACGAGAACTACGTCCCCCACCGCATGCCCAGCCACACCCTGCGCCGCGCCACCGACCGCAAGGCGGCGTAAGCGAAAACGCACTCTCCAGTCCAACAACCGGAAGCCGGTCCCATGTCCGCCACCGCCAAGATCGTCGAGCTTCGCGAGACCACCCCCGTGGCCGATCCCATCGACGCACCCCAAGCGGCGGCCATCGTCGGCCACATCGACGCCCTGCAGGGTGGCCGGGTGTTCGGCTGGGCCTGGGACGGCAACCATCCGGCCGACCGGCTGGAGGTCGAACTGCGGCTGGAGCGGGACGGCGGTCCGCCGGAAACGCTGGCGCGGGTGACGGCCGACCGGCCACGGCCCGATCTGGCCGGCGGCGGCATCGGCGACGGTGCCCATGCCTTCGAGGCGGAGGTGACCTTGCCGGAGGGGGCGGACCCCTCGCGGGTGGTGGCGGTGGTGCGCTCGCCCTCCACCGGCGAGACCGCGACCTTCGCCCAGCCGAACCCGGAGGACCAGCGGCTCGACCGGCTGCTGGCGCCGCATCTGCACCGCATCGGCGAGCGGATCGACGCGGTCCGCCGCGACCAGCGCCAGCTTGCCGCCGCCCAGCAGGCCATCGGCCGCCTGCTGCGCGATGCGGGCGAAGGGGTGACGGCCCTGCGCGCCGACGCCTCCCGTCTGGAAAAGGCCCAGGACGAGCGAACCGACTCCCTGGCCGGGTCCTTGCGCGAACTGACGGAGCGGGTCGGCGGGCTGGAAGTGTTCCTGATGCGGATGGACCAGAGCCTGCGCGGCCTGGACAGCGCATCGGCGGAAATGACGGGCGGAGCGGGCTGGTCGCCGCTGCTGACCGTGCTGGGGTCGACGGCCGGCGCCTTTCTGGCGGTTCTGGTCGGCTGGCTGGTGCTGCACTGAACCGGAAAGTTCCGCTAGACTGAAGGGTAGGCAACCGCGGGGGACCCGGCGGTGTTGAACCTCCGCAGCCCCGCCGTCCCTCTTCCCGAGGGGTGCGCGGAGCCATAGACCGGAGCCTGCCCACCATGTACGCCCATCATGCTTGACGGAGTCCCCGTCGCCGATCCGTCGCCCGACGCGCCGCCCCCGGTTCCGGCGTCGTCTCCCGCCACTTTATCCGTGCAGAGCGAAGGCGAACTGGCCATTCGGCTGGCTGCGCTCGCCCGCCGGCCGGGCGGCGTCCTGCTGCTCGCCCGCAGCGACGCGCGCGCCACCCGGCTGGCACGGCTGGTGGGCGACCTGTTCCCCGATCTCGACACCGTTCTGCTCCCGATTGACGAAACCGCCGCCGGCGACCGGGCCGCGCCATCGCGGGCCGTGCTGGGCCGCCGTGCCGCCGGCCTGATGCGACTGGCGGAAGGGGAAGCTCCGGCGCCCGGGCGACTGGTGGTGGCTTCGGCCGATCTGGCCCTGCAACGGTTGCCGCCGCCACAGGCTTGGACGGGCGGACGCTTCCGCCTGACGCGGGGCATGGCCTATGACGAGACGGCGTGGCGCGGTTGGTTCGCCCGCACCGGCTATGTGCTGGACGACCGGGTGGATGAACCCGGCGAGGTGGCGATCCGCGGTGCGGTGGTGGAGGTCTTCCCCGGTGACAGCGACCGCCCCGTCCGTTGCGACATCACCGATGGCATCGTGCGTGACCTGCGCCTCTACGACCCGGTGTCCCAGCGGTCGGTTGAATCGATCGACGATCTTACGCTGAGCCCGGTCACCGACCTGATCATCGGGCCGGAGATGCTCGACCGGCTGGCCGCCAGCCTCGCCGGTCTGGGATCGGCTCTGCCGGGCGAACTGCGGCGGCAACTGGAGGAAGGCCGGCGCCCTTATGGTTTCGACCTCCAGCTTCCCAACGTTTTCGACAACTGTCCGCTGCTGCTGGATCTGCTGCCGGATGCGCTGATCGTGCTGGATGCCGGCGCGCGCGACCGCATCGAGGCGCGGGCCGACGATCTGGCCGAAGCCGGGCTGGACCGGCGCATCCGCCGTGACGATCCCTGTCTGCTGCCGATCCCGGCGCTCGAACGCCGGCTGATCGACGCCGGTGCCCTGGAAGAAAAACTTTCCGCACGCTCCGTGCTGCCGGTGGACATGACGGCAGGCCATGCCGTGGAAGCGGCGCGAACCGAGCGCACGCTGCTGCGGCGCGCAGCGGCCCTGATCGGCGAGGGTAGGGCCGTGCTGCTCGCCGCCCGATCCGGCGCGGGTTCGGGCGAGGCCGACCGATTGGCGGAGCGGGCGTCTTCGGTGTTGGGGCGTCCGGTTCCGCGTCTGGACCGCTGGCCCGAACCGCTCCTGGCTGCGGGTGACTGTGCCGTGCTGCCGTTGCGGACGGCCGACGGTTTCGTCTGCGACGGCATGACGGTGCTGGTGGCGCCGCGCCATGGCGAGGATCGCGGTGGCGCGACGCCGACCCGGCCGCCGCTGGCCCCGTCGGAGCTGGCGACCGGCGACTTCGTCGTGCATCTCGACTATGGCATCGGCCGCCTGATCGGACTGGAAACCATCGCCGCCGCCGACGGCGACGAGGAGGGCTCGGCCGCCGATTTTCTGGTGCTGGATTATGCCCATGACGACCGGTTGCTGGTGCCGACCGCCGATTTCGACCGGCTGTGGCGCCATGGCTCGGCCGACACCGGCGCCAGGCTCGACAGCCTGAAGAACGCTCACTGGCTGGAACGCCGCGCCGTGCTGGAAACGGAGATCGCCGATACCGCTAAGGGCATCCTGCGCGAGGCCCGCCGCCGTGCGCGCGAAGTTGCGCCGGTCATCGACCCTCCGGCCGACCGCATGCGCCGTTTCGGCGCCCGTTTCGGCTTCGATCCCACCGAGGGGCAGCGGCGCGCCGTCCAGGCTGTGCTCGACGCCATGCGGCAGGGTCATCCGATGGACCATCTGGTCTGCGCCGATGTCGGGTACGGCAAGACCGAGGTGGCATTGCGCGCGGCGGCGGCCGTCGCCTTTGCCGGCCATCAGGTGGCGGTGATGGCCCCGACCTCCGTCCTCGCCCGCCAGCATCTGGACGTGTTCCGCCGCCGCTTCGCCGGCTTCGGCGTGACGGTGGAGCCGCTGACCGGGGGCATGACCAAGGCCGAGGCCGACCGGGTGCGCGCCGGGCTGGCCGACGGGTCGGTCGACATCGTCATCGGCACGCATGCGCTGCTGTCCAAGGATGTCCGGTTCGGCCGGCTCGGCCTGATGGTGGTGGATGAGGAACAGCGCTTCGGCGCCGCCCAGAAGCAGGCGCTGAAGCAGCGGACCAAGGGCGTCCACAGTCTGGCGCTCAGCGCCACGCCGATCCCGCGCACCCTGCAGGGCGCCCTGGCCGGCCTGCGCGGGCTCAGCATCATCGACACCCCGCCGGCCCGCCGCCGGCCGGTGCGCACCGCCGTGACACCGCGCGACCCGGCCACCGCCCGCGCCGCCCTGCTGCGTGAACTGGGGCGCGGCGGGCAGGCCTTCTGCGTCGCTCCGCGCATCGCCGACCTGGGTGAGCTGGAGGCATGGATCCGCGAACTGGCGCCGTCGGCCCGCATCGCGGTGGCGCATGGCCGGCTGGGTGCGGCGGCGCTGGACGATGCGGTGATGGGCTTCGTCGACGGCGAGAGCGACATCCTGTTGGCGACGCCGATCATCGAATCCGGCATCGACATCCCGCGCGCCAACACGCTGCTGCTGTTCCGCCCCGACCTGTTCGGGCTGGGCCAGCTGCACCAGCTCCGCGGCCGGGTCGGGCGGGGTGCGGTTCAGGGTTACGCCTATCTGCTGACCGATCCCGACCACCCGCTGGAGGAGCGGGCGGCCCGCCGGCTCGGCTCGCTGGAGGTGATCGAAAGCCTGGGCGGCGGCTTCGTCCTGAGCATGCTCGACCTCGACCAGCGTGGGGCGGGCGACCTGCTGGGCGAGGATCAGAGCGGCCATCTGCGCGCGGTGGGGACCGAACTCTACCAGCGCATCCTGGCCGACGCCCTGCGGACGCTGCGCCGCCAGCCCGACGATCGCTGGGACCCGGAGGTGACGGTCGCGGTGCCGCACTGCATCCCTTCCGCCTACATCCCGGAGGAGGAGCTGCGCATCGGCCTGCACCGCCGCATCGCCCGCACCCGCGAGGCGGGCGAACTGGACGCCCTGCGCGAGGAGATGGAGGACCGCTTCGGCCCGCTGCCGGACCCGGTGGAGCGGCTGCTGGCCATTGCCGACCTGCGCTGCCGTTGCCGGGCATTGGGCGTCGCGTCGCTCGGCTGCGGCCCGGCGGGCGTCGCCGTCACTCTACGGGGCGAGCGCGCCGCGGCCAAGGCGGCGACGCTGGCGAAACGCTCCAGGGGCTTCCTGCGCGCCCAGGACGACCGGCTGTCCGCCGCGCTGGAGGCGCCGGACGCCGATGGGCGCCTCGCCAACGCGGTCCGCGTGCTCGACTGCATCGAGGCGATCGTCCGCAAGGCGCAGCGGCGCAAGCGGGGATAGGCCCGGTCAGTTGCAGGCGTGTCCGATCACCCGCGGCAGGATGGCGGTCAATGCCAGGGCGTCGAAGCAATGCTCCAGATACGTCGACCGCAGCCTCGCGCGGCGGTCGGCGTCGCCGGCCAATGCGGAGAGGAGGCGCACGGCGTCGTCCTCGCCGGTGAAGGTCAGCACATCCTCATATGGACCGAACAGCAGGGCGGTGTCGGCGTGGCGCCAGCTCACCAGCAGCCCGTTCCGTTTGACGATCTCCAGCGTCCTCGGGAAGATCGCCGTGTCGTAGGCGAGGCTGCCGAAATCCAGGCAGGCCGCTGCGGTGGGGTAGGCGTTGCGCGGTGCCGCCGACACCGGTCCGGCTTTGATGCCAAACCGCGCCCAACCATTGCCCCACAGCGAGAATCCCTCGCCGAATCCACGGCGTAGCGCGCTGGCGAAGCGGCGCCGGTTCTCCACCGCGAAGGCGATGGTGAAGGCCCGGTTGAACTCCAGGGTCCAGGCCGGATCCGCCGCCCGGTCCGCCAGCCCGCAGAAATCCATGGCCTGCAGCCGGTGCAGCATAGGCCGTTCCATCATCGCCACGGCCACTGCCTCCGCATCGCGCCGGATCGCCGGGGAAACCGGGTCGCGTCCGGACTCCAGATGCTCCGGCCAACCCTGCCCCAGATAGAGGAAGCGGTCGCTCACCTTCGCTTCGGTGTCGGCCCCGGCATCTGAGTGCCCCTTCATCGCGGCATAGGGGTGACGCCGCAGGCCGGGCGTGTCCTGCGCCATCCAGCGCTTGTACAGGTCAACCGTCCCGTCCGCTGCCGGAGCGGTGCAGATCGAGCGATGAACCCCCAGCGGCTCGTAAAAGACCCGGCTCAGCCCCAGGCGTACGGCCTGCTCCGCCGAACCCTGGCACATGCACCACATGGAAACATCGTTGTCGGTCATCCAGCGGTCGGCGTCGCGGATCTCCTCCGCCGTGCCGGCGCCGATCTCCTCCAGCGGGTGCTTCAGGCAGATATGGACGATGGCCGGCCCCTTGTCCGGCTGGCCGCCGAACTGCGCGATGTAGGCGCGCAGCATCTCCACCGTCGGCCTGGGAATCTCGAACAGGTTCAGCACGAACAGGACATCGACGCGGCGGTCGATCACCTCCTGCGAGATGTCGGGCAGCGCCAGCACGGATTCGTGCCCCAGATCGATCAGGGCCGCGTGGATCGACCACAGGATTTCCGACGTGCCCTGTCCGCAAAGCAGGAAGCGCATGCGCTATCTCCGCGCCGCGAACAGGCCGGCCGCCTCGGCCATGTAGGCGGAAAGCTGTGCGTTGTCGGCGCCCTCCCGCTCCACTGTGGCGATGCGGGCGCGGGCCTGCTGCCGCGCTTCTTCCAGCAGCGCCGGATCGCCGGCCAGGGCGGCGGCACGGGCGACGAAGGCCGCATCATCGGCGACCAGGAAGGAGGGGCCGGCCACGCTGGCGACGTCTCCGCCGTCGAAGGACAGCACCGGCACGCCGCCCGCCATCGCCTGCGCCGCCCCCGCTCCGCCGCCGGTGCGGCGCGGATTGACGAACAGGTCGCAGACCGACATCAGCGCCTCCATCCGCTCGACATGGCCGAGGCTGCGCAGCTGCCCGGCATGCCCGTGCACGGCCAGCCGTCCGGGCAAACTCTCCACCCCGCCGGCGAACAGCACCAGCGCCTGCGGCACGGCGTCCAGAATTCGCCCCAACAGCTTCAGGAACGCGCCGTCGGCCTCGGCATCCAGGCGGTTGCCGACCACGACACAGACGAACGCCGAGTCAGGCAGAGAGAATTCGGCGCGCGTCGCGGTATCCCCGGTGCGGCGCAGCGACAGGCCGAAGCGCGACGGACGCCAGGACCGGGCGAGCCGCCCATGGCCGGCCGGCGGCGCATGGCCGCCGAAATCCAGCACGATGTCGGCAAGCGAGACGATCCGCCCGCTGGTCGTCGGGATGCACATCAGCGGACGCGCGCATTCCAGCAGGTCGGCGACGATCACCGAGCCGCCGAAGGCGATCGCCAGATCGGGATCGAACGCCTCCACCGCCGACAGGAAACCGCCCAGCTTTTCCGCGGTGATGCCGGGCGCGGTGGACGACAGCATGCGGATCCGCTCGCCGCCGCAGCGGATCGTCTGCTCCCCCGACAGCCTCTCTTCCAGCGCGGCGGCGAAGGGCGGGACGAAGGGGCTGTAATAGCAGTCCGGCATCATGTTGGTGTTGAGCACCAGAACCGTGCGGCCAAGATCGCGCTGCAACCGCACCGCCAGCAGCAGCAGGTCGCGCGACGGCTGGTGTTCGGCTGACAGGAACTGGTTCGTCACGATGACGACCCGTCCGGTATCGGGCATCCCCGCCTGCCTCGCCGCCGGGCTCAGCCCCAGACGCAACGCGATCTGCCGCAGGAAGCGCTCGTAGAAGGCGAACAGGTGCTCCGTGACGAAATTGGGGACGGACGCCATGTCCATGCGCATCAGGAAAAGCTGGCGCTGCATGGACCAGTAGATCTGGTTGATCCCCTCCAGCGACGCCAGATCCAGCACATTGTCCAGCATGTCCAGGATGCGCAGGTATCGCCGCAGGTCGCCGGACACGGCAGCCAGGGCCGATTCCCGCAGGATCGGGTCCAGGTTGGCGGTCGCGACGTCCAGCGCCTCCATCGCCCCGGCATCGCAGCCCAGCCCTGTCACTCTCGCGGCTTCGCAGCTTTCCGAAATCGCCTTCAAGGCCTCCCCGGTGCCGGCCGGACCGTGCAGCCGGGCGATCAGGTCGGTGAGCGTGGTGGCGTGGCGGTCGGAGGCATGCATCGTTCGAACGGTCCCGGTTGGCACGACGACCGCCGGCGGCGCCTCGACGGGCGGGACTCGGTCAGCATCCGTTTCCACCCATAGGAGTGACGCCACCGGGTGTCAACGTCATCATCCCGCGTCCTCGAACGGCGAGCGGATTTGCAGCCACCGCTCCTCGTATCGGCGGCGTTCGTCGGCTGCGGACGGGTCGCTGCCGGTGGCGAAGGTCCAATAACCGATCTGGAAGGCGATGTAGCAGGGAATGCAGAAGGCCAGCAGCCCGCGGTCGAGCGGCACAACCGCTTCGACCATGTGGCACAGGGCCTCGGCCTGCCTGTCCGACAGATCGAACTCCACGATGCCGCCGGCCACGTCCCAGGCGATGTCCTGGCAGCCGATCAGGTCATGGGCGGCTGAGTGGTCCAGCGCATCGCTTTTCATCAGGCGTCCGTCGGGCAGCCGCAGCCATTCCCAGCGGTGCAGGCGGTTGTCGGTGACGACCCGGCGCAGGCCCGCTTCCAGTTCGGCCAGCCGGTCGGCCGTCCAGCATTCCAGCGCCTTTGCGGCGCCGTCGCCCAACGCTTCGCCGATGTTGGTGCGCGCCATGGTCAGCAGTTCCGTCAGGGCGGCGCCCGACCCGGACGGAGCGGGGAATCGTTCGGCGCGGAAGGCCAGATAGCCGGCGAGGCGCTCAACGGCATCCGGTGCACCCTCCGTCAGCGGGCATGCGTCCTCCAGCCAGCGTTCCGCAAGGAAGCCGTGGCGCAGGGTCGACGGCTCCGCGGTGAAGCCGGCGGCGTGAAGGGCGCGGGCACGCTCCAGCGCCTGTTCCCCCGCACTGCCCAGCCCGGCGAATTTCAGCAGCCATGATCCTGTGGCGGTGCGCAGCAGTAATTTGCGACGCTCCTGTTGCGGATTGGCCGACAGTCTGTCGGAATTGCCGTACAGTCGCCGCCACCCGCCTCCCGACAGATCCTCCAGCGGTGCGACGGGCGGGCCGAGACTGTCCATGAACCATCGCTCCAGCGGCGGGAACGGCCTATCCATGGACCGGAACAGGTCGTCGAAACCGACCACCGGTCGCACCGCTTCGGCCCATCGCCGCCGGTGACGGTCGGAGGATTGCGGGCCAAGCTCGCCGCCATGGCCGGGCAGGAAGGCGATCCGGTCCGCCGCCACCCCCTGCGCCTCCAGCCAGTCGGCCACGGCGCCGAAGGAACTGCCCGACAGCCCCGGCCCTTCGTCCACGATGACATAGGCGGCCTCGGGATCTGCCAGCAAGGCGGCGCGCACTCTCTCCGACAGCCGCAGCTCGCGCCGGAAGGGATGGCCGACCGGCCGCAACGTCACCGGCGGCGCCGCCCTCAGCGCAACCGCCGCCATCGCCGCCAGCCCGGTGCCGATGCTGCGCAGTCCGATCACCACCGGCGATTCGGCAAAGCGCGGCGGCAGACGCGCCGCCGCCTCCAGATAGGCTTCCGGGTAGAGGCTGTAGAAGGCATAGCCTTCGGCCCTGCGCATACCGACCGCCTCAGGCAGCGGCAGCGCGGCCAGCAGGTCGAGCGCATCGAGGGTATCGGCGGTATCCGGTGGATCGGCCGACCGCCCGCCTAACAGCCAGGATGCGGCGACGCCGGCGGCAAGCTCTATCACCACGGCCATGGCCGCATCCTGCACGGGCGTGCGGTCATCCATGCCTGCGGCGTAGAATTCCCAATCGGCTAGGCCCTGTGCCAGTTCGGCCGCTTCGATGAACAGCGTCACCAGGGCGCCGTGCCGCTCCGGACCGGGAGCGGCCATTGCGCCGCCGGCAAGGCCGCACCGCAGCCTCGCGATCCGGCGACGCGGGTCCTCGCAATCCTCCTGATCGTCATAGACCAGCATCGCCGCCGGCCACCGTTACCAGGTCGGGAAGAACAGCAGCAGCAGGGCCAGAACCGCAAGAATACCCAGAATGCCCCACATGGCGGGGCGACCCATGCCCCGCGAGGTGCCGGCCTTCGGGAGTTCAGTGCCCACTTTCCGGAAAGGGCCAGCCATCGTGTTCGCTCCTGACAATGTCGATCTGTCGGTACTCAACAGGGCAAGACCGGCAAAGTTGCCGGTTCCGATCATGATCACCCGTCCGGTGGAGGGATGGCCGTGCAATACCGAACGAAGCCGCTTGAGCACTTTCCGCTGTAATGCCAACGGGTTGACGACCAATCACGGTTTTCCCGCGGACGGACACGAAAAACTGCTTTCCAAGCACCCTGCCGGCATGCAAACTCTACGAAACCAATAGAAAAAGAGCCGCGGATACCACGAAAGAGAATTGGTAAAATCGGCAGCTACCCAAGGAGGCCTCTGCCATGTCGCTTCGTCGCCTGACTCTCCTCGCCGCCGGCCTGACGCTGGCTTGGTTTGGTGTTGCCGTCGCGGACTCCAAGGATACGCTGCTGAACGTGTCCTACGATCCCACCAGGGAATTCTATGTCGAGTTCAACAAGGCCTTCGCCAAGGCATGGCATGCGGAGACCGGCCGTGACCTGACGGTCCGTCAGTCGCATGGCGGATCGGGCAAGCAGGCCCGCTCGGTCATCGACGGGCTGGACGCGGACATCGTGACCCTGGCGCTCGGCTACGACATCGATGCCATCGCCGACGCCGGTCTCCTGGCGAAGGACTGGCAGGGTCGCCTGCCGAACAACAGCGCCCCCTATACCTCGACCATCGTGTTCCTGGTGAAGAAGGGCAATCCGAAGGGGATCAAGGACTGGAACGATCTGGTGAGGCCGGGCGTCCAGGTCATCACCCCCAACCCGAAAACCTCGGGCGGCGCCCGCTGGAACTATCTGGCCGCCTGGGCCTATGCCATGCAGGCCAACGGCAACGACGAGGCCAAGGCCAAGGAATTCGTGTCGCAGCTGCTGAAGAACGTCCCGGTGCTGGACAGCGGCGCCCGCGGCGCCACCGTGACCTTCACCCAGCGCGGAATCGGCGACGTCCTGCTGGCCTGGGAGAACGAGGCTCACCTCTCGCTGCAGGAATTCGGCGCCGACAAGTTCGAGATCGTGACGCCCAGCCTGTCGATCCTGGCCGAACCGCCGGTCGCCGTCGTGGACAAGGTCGTCGACCGCAAGGGAACCCGCAAGGTGGCCGAGGCATACCTGCAGTTCCTCTACACCCGTGAAGGGCAGGAGATCGCGGCCAGGAACTTCTACCGTCCGCGTTCGCCGGAACTGGCCACCCAGTATGCGGGACGCTTTGCCGATGTTAAGCTGGTTACCATCGACCAGTTCGGGGGCTGGCGTGCTGCGCAGGAAAAGCACTTCGCGGATGGCGGCGTCTTCGACCAGATCTTCCAGAAGGGGCGCTGACCCATGGTCGCCGCCAGCAGCGATGCCGTCCCCACCGGACGGGAGAGTGCTGTGACGCTCCGCGCTTCCCTGCCGCTCTTCCGGAAGCCCAGCGTCCTTCCGGGCTTCGGACTGACGCTCGGCTTCACGCTCAGCTACCTCGGTTTCATCGTGCTGGTGCCGCTCTCGGCGCTGATCGTCAAATCCAGCGGCCTCGGCTGGAGCGGTTTCTGGGCGGCGGTGACCACCCCGCGCGTGCTGGCCGCCTTTCAGGTCAGTTTCGGGCTGTCCTTCGCCGCCGCGCTGACCAATGCGGTCTTCGGCTTTCTCGTCGCCTGGGTCCTGGTCCGTTACGATTTTCCCGGCAAGCGGCTTGTGGATGCGCTGGTCGATCTGCCCTTCGCCCTGCCGACGGCGGTGGCGGGCATCGCGCTCAGCGCACTCTACGCCCCGAACGGCTGGATCGGTCGGCCGCTGGACGAGCTGTTCGGCCTGAAGGTCGCCTTCACCCCGCTCGGCATCGCCATCGCGCTCACCTTCATCGGGCTTCCCTTCGTCGTCCGCACCGTGCAGCCGATCCTCCAGGATCTGCCGCCGGAGGAGGAGGAAGCCGCCGCCTCCCTCGGCGCGTCGCGCCTGCAGACCTTCGGTAGCGTCATCTTGCCGGCCATTCTGCCGGCGCTGGTGACCGGTTTCGCACTGTCCTTCGCCCGCGGCATCGGCGAATACGGCTCCGTCATCTTCATCGCCGGCAACATGCCCGGCCTGACGGAAATCCTACCGTTGCTGATCGTCATCAAGCTGGAGCAGTACGACTATGCCGGAGCCGCCGCGGTCGGCACCGCGATGCTCGGCGTATCCTTCGTCATGCTTCTGATCCTCAATCTCCTCCAGCAGTGGATGAGGTCGCGCCATGCCCGCTGATACGGTCACCAGCATCCCCGCTCGCCCGGTGCAGTCGGCCCTGAGCGAACCGGCTTGGATCCGCTTCGTCCTGATTGCCGGCGCCCTGCTGTTCCTGGCGCTGTTCCTGCTGCTGCCCCTGGTGGCGGTCTTCGCCGAGGCGCTGCGCCGCGGCTTCGACGCCTATTGGGTGGCGCTGACCGAGCCGGACGCGGTCGCGGCCATCGAGCTGACGCTGATCGTCGCCGCCATCTCGGTGCCGGCCAATCTGCTATTCGGCGTCGCCGCCTCCTGGTGCGTCGCCAAGTTCGATTTCCGCGGCAAGAACCTGCTGATCACGCTGATCGACCTGCCTTTCTCGGTGTCGCCGGTGATCTCGGGCCTGATCTATGTCCTGCTGTTCGGCCTGAACGGGCTGTTCGGCGCCCATCTGCGCGACATGGGCATCCAGATCATCTTCGCCGTGCCGGGGCTGGTGCTCGCCACCGTCTTCGTCACCTTCCCCTTCGTGGCGCGCGAATTGATCCCGCTGATGCAGGAACAGGGCTCCGACGAGGAGGAGGCCGCGCTTGTGCTGGGCGCGTCCGGCTGGCAGACCTTCTGGCGGGTGACCATTCCCAACATCAAGTGGGGTCTGCTCTACGGCGTGCTGCTGTGCAACGCCCGCGCGATGGGCGAGTTCGGCGCGGTGTCGGTCGTCTCCGGCCATATCCGGGGCGAGACCAACACGATGCCGCTGCATGTCGAGATTCTCTACAACGAATACAACTTCGTCGCCGCCTTCGCGGTCGCCTCGCTCCTGGCCATGCTGGCGCTGGTCACGCTGGTCGTGAAGACCGCGCTGGAGTGGCGCTTCGGGGATGAACTGGCGGCGACCCGGCACTGATCGCCGGACTCTGGAGAGGAAACGGACCCCATGGCGATCCAGGTTTCAGGCATCACCAAACGCTTCAACGATTTCACCGCGCTCGACTCCGTCGATCTGGAGGTGAGGTCTGGAGAGCTTCTGGCCCTGCTCGGCCCCTCCGGCTCGGGCAAGACCACGCTGCTGCGCATCATGGCCGGGCTTGAAAGCCCCGACGCCGGCGGCCTGTTGCTGAATGGGGAGGAGGCGCTGGGGCTGAAGCCGCGCGACCGGCAGGTCGGCTTCGTCTTTCAGCATTACGCCCTGTTCCGCCACATGACCGTGTTCGACAATGTCGCCTTCGGGCTGAAGGTGCGACCGCGCGGCCAACGCCCAAGCTCAACCGAGATCCGGCGGCGGGTGACCGAACTGCTGGATCTGGTGCAGCTGTCGCCCTTCGCCGGCCGTTATCCGGCGCAGCTGTCGGGCGGCCAGCGCCAGCGTGTGGCGCTCGCCCGCGCTCTCGCCATCGAACCGAAGGTGTTGCTGCTCGACGAGCCTTTCGGCGCGCTCGACGCCAAGGTCCGCAAGGAGTTGCGACGCTGGCTGCGCAAGCTGCACGACGACATCCATGTCACCTCCGTCTTCGTCACCCACGACCAGGAGGAGGCGCTGGAGCTTGCCGACCGCGTGGTGGTGATGAACCAGGGCCGGATCGAGCAGATCGGAACGCCGGCGGAGGTCTACGATCACCCCGCCTCCGCCTTCGTCTATGAATTCCTCGGGCAGGTGAACCGGCTCGACTGCACGGTGGACGGCGGCATCGCCCGTGTCGGCGGCGGCACCTTGGCCATCGCGACCGATGGCGGCGTGCAGGGACCGGCGGTGGCCTATGTCCGTCCGCACGATCTCGGCGTGACGCCGGCCGCGGGCGGTCCAGCGCGCATCTCCGGCATCCATGTCGTCGGCCCGGACGCCCGCATCGACATCGACCTCGCCGGTCTGGCACTGGAAGCCGAGATGGACCGCGAGCGTCTCGCCACGCTCGGCATCGTCGCCGGCGACCGCTGCGCCGTCCACGTCGAGCGGGCGCGGGTGTTCGCGCGGTAGGACCTTTATTCAGCCACTTTCTGCTCGGCTAGGGCGCGGTAATTGCCGTCCCGATAGGATTTCAGGCTGAGGTCGATGGCGGCGGAATCGACGCCGGCGCTGCGCAGGACGAGGCCGGCCAGTTGCAGGCTGGCCTCCATCGTCTCCGGCACGATGGCGCTGGCACCGGCCCCTGTCAGGGTGGCGCTCTGTCCCAGATCATGGGCGCGGGCGATGATCGGCAGCTTCGGCGCCGTTGCGTGGATCGCCTCCACCGCGCGGTGGGCGGCATCCGGCCGGTTCAGGGTAATGACGGCGGCCCGCGCCCGCTCGATCCCCGCGGCGCGCAGCACGGTTCCCTGGCTGGCGTCGCCGTAATAGACGGGCAGCCCGTCATGGCGGGCGGCGGCGATCCGCTGCGGCTCCAGGTCCAGCGCCACATAGGCGATGTTGTGCTCGGTCAGCAGCTTGGCGACCGCTTTGCCGACGCGGCCATAGCCGCAGATCAGCACATGGCTTTTCAGATCGCTGGTCTCGATTCCGAATGCTTCGGCACCCATCCGCGCTTCGATCAGCTGGGCAAGGCGCTGGGCGACCGCGCCGATCGCCGGCGTCACCGCCATGCTGAGCGCCACCGAGGAGGACAGCAGCAGGCCGGTGTGGCCGTCCAGAACCGACAGTCCGACCGCCTTGCCGATCAGCACGAAGGCGAACTCGCCGCCCTGCGACAGCAGCAGCCCGATCCTGAGCGAGGTCGCCAGCCCAAGCCCCGACAGCCGGCACAGCACGAACAGAAGCAGGCTTTTGCCGACCAGCAGAGCGGCGGTCAGCGCCGCGATGGTCTCCGCCTCGGCGGCCATGGCCGGCAGGTCCAGCGACATGCCCACCGTCATGAAGAACAGCCCGAGCAGCAGCCCGCGGAAAGGCTCGATATCCGCCTCGACCTGATGGCGGTATGCGGTATCGGCCAGCAGCATGCCGGCCAGGAAGGCGCCCAGCGCCATCGACATGCCGGCTTCCGCCGTCAGCCAGCCGACCGCCAGAACCACGAACAGGTTGGTGGCGGTGAACAGCTCCGGATTGCCGGCCGATGCGATGAACCGATAAGCGGGCCGCACGACAAAGCGGCCCAGCAGCATGATGACCAGGATCGCCGCCACGGCCTTTGCCGCGGCGAGCGCCAGCGCCAGCGGAATGCTGGCATCCGGATCAGCCAGCAGCGGCAGCAGGGTCAGCAGCGGCACGACCGCGAGGTCCTGGAAGATCAGCACCGCAACGGAAATCCGGCCGAAGCGGGCGACCGTCTCGCCCCGTTCGACCAGCAGTTTCAGCACCGTGGCGGTGGAGGAGAAGGCCAGCATGCCGCCGACGATCAGGGCCGCTTCCGGCGACAGCCCGAGCCACCAAGCGGCAAGGCCGATGGCGGCGCTGGTCAGCCCGACCTGCATCAGTCCCAGCCCGAAGATGTAATGCCGCATGGCGCGCAGGCGCGAGACCGGCAATTCCAATCCGATGGCGAACAGCAGGAAGACGACGCCGAACTCCGACAGCACTTGGGGCACCGCCAGATCGACCACCGGCCCCGGCGTGTGCGGACCCAGCATCGCCCCCGCCACGAGATAGCCCAGCACCGCCGGAATGCGCAGGGCCTGGAACAGCGGGACCACTAGAATCGCGGCCAGCAGCAGGAATAGGACGTCGAGCAGAAGGGTGGGATCGTGCATGGCCGGATCGGGAAAGGGCAGGAGCGCCCCTGTATCGTCTCCCGCTCGCCCATCCCGCAAGTGCGATGGCACAGGACGGCATCAAATTGCCGCCTGGGGTGCCCTGTTGCCGAGGCAGGAAGGGGTACGGCAAAATCGCAGGCCAGTGCATTTTGCCCTAGACGAGCCCGAAGCGGCTGCGTATATACCCGGCCCTCGACCGGCGGCGGCCTTGCGGAAGCGAAGACGCCGGTGGTTGAGGCCCCGATGGATTGGGGCAGTGTCGTTTCCGCTCATTGCTCCGCCGACGCTTTGGTGGAGAGGCCGAAAAAAGGGCTTGACCCGATCGGCCGAGAGAGCTAGAAAAGATGCCTGCCAGCGCGAACCGGTCGGTTTGCGCTCCTCCGATCTCAAAATGACGATACATCGATCCGGTTCACCGGTCGATGATCTGTCGTGATCGGGCTGGATCTTGGACATTGTAGATCGTGAAGTCGAGAAGGGATGCGCAGGCGGCGGCAGTTGGTAGCCGTTGCGGCCTTGGGGTGTTGGGTTCCTGATGGGGATCGGCACAATGAGGATCGTCTGTGCATCTTTTGAGCAGAGAAACTGTAACAGTATCGACGTTTC
>NZ_LGQY01000139.1:0-20364 GCF_003116065.1 Azospirillum sp. TSO5
GCACGCCTTGCCGATCTGCTCCCCTGGAACTGGAAGCCCGCCGTCAACGCCTGATCCGGTGCGATCACGCTCCGCTTACGCTGATCCGGCCGGGGCTCGGGTTCAAGAGCTTCCACACCGCACGCTGGACGATCACCGGCTACGAGATCCTGGCGATGGTGTGCAAAGGACAGGTCACGGCAATTCCCGCCAACGACATGCCCTCCCGGGCGTCCTTCATTGCCAGCCTGTTCAGGATGGCAGCCTAAAGACTCGGCCTCCGCGGCTTTCCGCGCCCGCTATCAAAATTTGCAACAGAGCCGCTCCGATCGCCACTGATACCGCCGAGCCTAAGCATTGACACATGGGAGCCACGGGTAGTTGGTTAGGGAGCGTAGGCGCCCTGGCGTGGCGGTGAGGGCGTTCCAGGCGTCGCAGCAGGCTTGGACGACGGCGTCGTAGTCGTCCAGGAGCCGGTGGGAGATGAAGCGCTCGCGCAGGTACAGCCAAACGCGCTCCACGGGGTTCAACTCGGGACTGTAGGGTGGCAGGGGCACCAGTGTGACGTTGGCGACGGACCAGCAACAACAATCAGAGAGTTTGTGTCGAGGGCAAGATCGGACGCTGGACGCAGATTCTTGGCGATGGCTTGCGCTTCCACACCGATCAGGCCCAGGCTACCGAGGTCGCCATCGGCGTGTTCGTCCTCAATCGCATGCTCGATCTCGGACGCCCGGAGTCTGTCCGCCTTGCCTGAGCAATGGCAGGATAAGGGCGAACCCTGACATCCGCCACCTCCGTGCAACACGCTGCGTCCCGCTCTACTTGTCCACCTTGTCGAAAGCCACCAGTCCGGCCTTTTTGCACCAAGCTCGATCCGGCCCCGACCCCAAGCGTTTCGAGAGCATGTTGCCGCCATGCTCTCACTTGCGGTCCAGCGGGAACAGGGCGTTGGGCAGATGCAGCCGCCGCACGGCACCTTCGTAAAGCCGGACGATGGCCGGCGTCAGCACCCGGTCGACGATGGGACGTGCCGGAAGGACCAGCAGCGATGAGGTGGCGGAGACCAGAAATGCACCCGCCATGTCCACAGGAAAGTGAACGCCAAGATAGATGCGCGCCCATGCGACGCCGACCCCAAAGGCCATCATCCCCCAGCCTAGCCGCTGCCAGGCTCCTCGCAGCAGCAGACTGATCCCGATCGTCCACATGAAGGTCGCGTGGTCGCTGGGGAAGGATGAATTTGCGGCGTGCGGGATCAGCTGATGCCCCAATCCGATCATGAAGGGGCGCGGATGATGCCAGAGCGCGCCAATCGCCGCGTTGACCAGCGCCGCCGTCAGCAGGGCGCAGCCGGCACCGACCAGGACGGCGCGTCCATCGCGCCGTCCCCACACCCACAGCGCCGCGACCAGGGCCGCGACCAGCATCACCACGTCGTCCGCCAGAAAACGCGCCAGCATGAGAAGCCCGGCCGGCGGATCGGGGGGAGCGTTCAGCAGAAGGAACAGATGTTGGTTGAGAGCTTCCATAAGCGGGGTCCGATCGTTTCGATTCGATGACAGGCAGGGCAAACAAATGGCCGTGACGCTTGCGCGTGTGTGGACGCAAACGGCCAAAACGTTCGGCTGAACCTGGGAGAGTGACGGGGATTGCAATCAGTCCATATGTTTGCGGACCCGGATGCCGAATTTCTTCACCCGGTGCCACAGGCTCCGCTCCGTGATGCCGAGCCGCTTGGCGGCATCGGCCTGGATACCATCGCTTTCCTGCAAGGCATCGGTGAGGAACTTGCGTTCGATCCGCTCCAGTTCGGCATCCAGGTCGGTGGGCAGTCCGGCGGCCCGGGCCGGCGGCGGTCGGTCCTCGAAGATGTAGGTCGGCAGGTCGTTCACCTCGACCATCGCGCCCCGGGCGACGATGACCGCGCGCTCCACGCAGTTCTGGAGTTCGCGGATGTTTCCCGGCCAGTGATAGGCCGTCATCGCCGACAGCGCCGGACGGCTGAAGCCCGTCAGCCGTTTGCCCATCGCTTTCGCGTGACGGGCAAGGAGATGGCCGGCCAGATCCTCCAGATCGCCGGTGCGCTCCCGCAAAGCCGGAAGACGGATCGGAAACACGTTCAGGCGGTAATACAGATCCTCACGGAAGGCCCCGCGCTCGACCTCGCGGCGAAGATCGCGATGGGAGGCCGCGATGAACCGGACATCGACGGTCACGGTTCTGGTGCTGCCCACCATCTCGAAGCTCTGCTCCTGGATCGCGCGCAGCACCTTCACCTGCAGCGCAAGCGGCATGTCGCCGATTTCGTCCAGGAAGAGCGTTCCGCCATCCGCAGCGGAAAAGCGCCCCTCGCGATTGGCGACCGCTCCGGTGAAGGCCCCCTTCACATGACCAAACAGCTCGCTTTCCAGCAGATTTTCCGGAATCGCCGCGCAGTTTACCGCGATGAAGGGCTTGTTGCACCGCTGGCTGTTGTCATGGATGGCGCGGGCCACCAGTTCCTTTCCGGTGCCGCTCTCGCCCTGGAGCAGGACGGTCGCTCGACTGTCGCAGACCTCCGTGATCTGCCGCAGGACCGCCCGGAACGGGTCGCTGGTCCCCACGAGGCTGCCGAAATCGTATTTTTCCCGCAGCTCTTCGCGCAGACGCCGGTTGTCGGCCTCAGTTTCCTTCAGCCTCAGCGCGCGTTCGATGGTCGCGACGAGATCGTCGATCTCGAAGGGTTTGGAGATGTAATCGAAGGCACCCTCGCGGACCAGCGCCACCGCATCGGGGACGGAGGCGTAGGCGGTGACGATCACCACCGGAATCTCCGGCCGAGCCGACTGGAGCGCGGCGAGAAGCGCGCGTCCATCCATTCCCGGCATGCGCAGATCGGTCAGGATCAGGCTGACCCGGTTGTCTTCCAGCCAGGCCAGGGCGGCCGTGGCGGAGTCGACGAAGTGTACCGGAAATCCACGGGCTTGCAGGGCCACCGCCGTCACTTCCGCCAGCCGGACTTCATCGTCGACGATAAGGATCACGGTCGCTCCTCCTCAATCTCGGGCATCAGGGGCAGCCGGAGGACGAAGGTGCTGCCGGCGGCGGCCGCGCTGACGAAGCGGATGCTTCCGCCATGGCGTTCCAGGATGTCCTGAACGCGCGCCAGCCCCAGGCCGGTTCCCCGCCTTTTGGTCGTCACGAAGGGTTCGAAGATGCGGTCGCGCAGGTCTTCCGGAATTCCGACCCCGGTGTCGCCGACACTGACGACCACCTCGTCCCCCTCTTGCAGGGCCGTCACGGTCAGCGTTCCTCCCTCGGGCATCGCCTCCATCGCGTTCAGCAGAATGTTGATGAGCGCCTGATGCAGTTGGGCGGCGTCGCCCTGCACCGCGAGCCGTCCCGCCGGCAACTCCACCTGCGGAACGATGCTCCGGCGGGCCATCTCGCCGGCGGTGAATTCCAGAACGTCGCGCAGCTCGGCGGCGAGGTCGACGGCCTGCCGCAGGGCGGTCTTTGGCCGGGCGTAGTCCAGCAGTTCCTGCACCAGCGCCTCCATGCGGCCGACCTCGTCCAGCACGAAGCCGATCAGCCGGTCGGTCGCCGCCGGCGGCTGCGACTTCATGCGCAGAACCTGGCTGGAGGTCTTGATGATGCCCAGCGGATTGCGGATTTCGTGCGCGATCACCGCCGCCGCCTCGCCCAGGATCGCCAGCTTCTCGCGCCGCCGCACCAACTCCTCGCGCTGCCGCAGCGTATCGAGCTGCTCCGTCATGCCGTTGAAGCCGACGGCGAGCTGTTCCAGTTCCCGGCCGCCCCGGACCGGCACGCGTGCCGCGTAATCGCCTTCATGCACGCGGCGCAGGGCCTGGGTCAGGCTGTTGAGCGGGCGGGAGATCAGCTTGGACAGGGACAGGGCGACTATCAGGGAGATCATGCCCGCGACCGCCACCAGCAGGACGAAAAGCTCTAACGTGCGGACGTGGGACAGCAGGGAGACCTGATCCGAGATGCGGCAGGCGACCACCCCCATGAGGCTGCCGTCGGTGTCGCGCAGGGCAGCGAAGCCGGTGGCGAAACTGTCCGACGCGAACATCCTGGCGGTGACGCTGTGCGCCCCGGCGGCAAGCCGGTCCAGAACGGACGGCGGAAGCTGGACGTCCTCGTCACGGCCGGTGCTGACGGCGGCGGCCTTCCCGTCGGAAATTGCGAACACCTGGACCTTCAGCGACGGGCTGGCGCCGGCGATGTTGATCATCGTCCCGTCCCAGCGGTCGCCGACGAAGACGAAATAGGTCTGCCCCTCATGCTGGAGCCGCTTGGCCGATCCAAGAAGCAGAACCGGATGGCCACCGTCGTCGACGACGAAGAAGCGGCTGCGCTGCCGGCGCGGCAGCCACGCCCCGTCGCCGAGCATGCCATGGGCGAACAGGATCTGCCCATCGCCGCGATAGACCGCGACGGCATCGTACCCGACCGAGGTCAGCAGGCCGGTGGACATCTCCATCAGCTTCTTGTCGAGGTTGCCCCCATCGGCGGCCAGACTGGCAGCGACAATGGATGCCGCCTGCCTCGCTTCGTTCTGCTCGTCGGCCGAACGCTGGGTGACGAAGATCGCCGCGTCCTGAAGCCAGCGCTCCATGTTCTCGCCGAACAGGCCGGAAACGAGATCCGCCATAACGAGGCTGGCGACGAGCACGGGAAATGTGCTCACCGACAGGAAAGCGATGACCAGCCGCCAGCGCAAAGTGATGGCACCGAACATCGAATAGGCGCGCTTGCCCCCGTGGCAGGACTTCGGCACCGTTTCTCCCCCGCCCGCCGTCATGGCGACGCCGGCCGTTGCGACCGGTCCGCCTCCCGGTCACGCCGAAAGCGCAGGTCGGGATCCCAGCGGTCGAAGGCCAGCCAGGGAGCGGCGAGGCGGATGATCCGGTCGAGCAGGCGGTTCCGGCAGCGCACGTAATTAGTGGACGGAACCAGCGCGCTTCCAAAGCGCAGCTTCGCGGCATAGGCGGTCTGCCCCGTCTGCAGCGTCGTCCGTCCGGTCCCGATGGCCCAGCGCACGTTCTCCATCCAGCTCACCGCATAGAGATTGTGGTCGCGCGCTAAGGGATAAGCCATGCCGAGGAACTTGTCGATCACCCTGCCCTGCTGGACGAAGAGGAGGTTGAAAGCGGCCAGATGTTCCCCAACCCAGTACAGCACGAATTCGACCTGTCCGGGCATGGCCTCCGTCACGGCACGGAAATAGCCCTTCGGCAGGTCCTCGAACTCGCCGTAACGCAGCTGGCTGTTGGTGCGCGTGCTGTCATAGAGGGCCTCGATCCGGTCGGCCACGTCGTCGATCCGGTCGCGATGCTCCACCCTGATCGCCGCCCGGCTTTTCAGCTTCCGGCGCAGATCCTTGCGGGTCGCCGCCGAAAGGGTGGCGAGATAGCCGGCTTCGTCGAGGCCGGCCAGATCGAGCAAAGCCACCGGCAGCCCGGGGACAGCGGTGAAGCGCCGGCCGGCCAGCAGCGGCGCCAGCCAATCCGCTTCGGGCATCGATACATCCTTGAACACGATCAGCAGGGCGCCCGAGCGTGCCGCCTCTTCCTCCAGCAGGGCAAGCATCGCGTCGACGGCGCCGGCGCGCTCCTCGGGAGTCAGCCCCGGCCGGACCGACAGATGGCAGCGCTCCGCCAGGGGCGAGCCGACGCCCAGCATTCCCCAGCGCATCAACCGGGGAAAGCAGCAGTCGAGCAGCCGTCCGACCGCGGCTAGCCGCCCCTGAAAGGGCGTATCGAGCCGATATTCCATGCGGAAGAGCGGAAGGCCGAGGACGAGGCCCCGCTCGTCGAAGACCGCGGCCGCCAGATCATTGCCGCAGGCGCGGTAATAGTCCCAGCCTTCGGCCTCCCCCGGTTGGCCGGACGCCCAGCCGTCGGCCGGCAGCGCCGCGATGCCTGGAACGATCCGGGCCTGCAATCCGCCATGCTCAGCCATTGCCGCCCTCCCCCGTCTGGTGGAGGTGCAGGGCGGCATCCGGACCGGCAGCGAGCGCGGCGACGAACGAGGCGGTGCGCCGGGCGACGAGATCCCGCTGCCGGTCCACGGTCACCAGATGGTAGGAATCCTCCAGGATCAGCGCCTCCACCCGTCCGCCCAGACGCTTTTGCAGATGGAAGGCGTTGGACAGGCCGGCGGTGTCGTCCTCCCGCGCATGGACCAGCAGCGTCGTCTGCCGGATGTCGGGCAGCAGCGGGCGCAGCTCCGCCGTCAGGCGCCACATTTCCCGGATGGCGACGGCAGGGGTGGACAGCAGGCCGGCGCCGTTGGGATCGCCGCTCTGCATCGCCCGCAGCACCAGCGCCCGGATGCGCGGATCCTTCACGCCGTAAGGCTCCCGCTCGACGAAGGCGTAGCGCTCACCGAAGGGCAGGTGGATCACCAGCTTCAAAAGAAAGCTGTAGAAGGGGATCGCCCAGCCGTCATACCACAGCGTCGGCGCCAGCATGACGAGGCCCTGCACGCGCTGGGGCTGCGCCCAGGCCAGACGGGCGGCGAGCAGGGCCCCCATCGATAATCCGCCGACGGTCACCAGATCGCAACTCTTCTCCAGCCGGTTCAGCCCGGCCTCCACGCTGGCATACCAGTCACGCCAGCCGGTCGCCGTCAAATCCTCCGCGGTGCCGCAGTGACCGGCGAGCTGGCAGCACAGCACGGTGATCCCGGCCTCCTGCAACCGGCGGCCCAGGGTCTTCAGTTCCACCGGCGTGCCGCCCAGCCCATGGACCAGCAGCATGCCCGGACGGTGCCGGCCGATGCCGGCCCCTTGCAGAAAGATCGTCCGGTCCGCCGTCATGATGTCCAAAGCCCCATCGCCGCCATCTCGTCGACGGCCTGCATGATCCGAATGTTGGTGGTGTCGTTGATCGCCGCCGCGGTGCGGGGATCGGGTTCCGGCAGACGCGGCCGGTCTGCCGCCGACAGTAGGGCGCGGAAAGGATCGGAGAAGATGGGGCGCGAATAATCGCCGCAGACGTCCATGCCGAGAATCCGCCGGCGACCGGCCAGCCGCCGCACCAGCGCCAGCACCGCGTCCAGCATCAGGCCGCCCTGGTCCCAGTTCGTGACCGCCTCCGCTGGGATCAGCGCATCCTTGTCGAGAGTAACCCACAGCGGCAAAAGTGGAAGCCGGGCATCGAACCCGTCCACCACCTCGGCCCAGGACCGCCCTTCCAGGCATTGCCAGACGATGCGCCCGTTGCGGGTCGCACAGCCCGGCCCCTCCACCGGCCGACCCCACACACGGCTTGGCGCCGCGCGCCAGGGATGCACCTCCAGCCTGCCCTGGCGGATCGCCTCCAAATTCGCGAAGGCCAATTGCGGGCGGATGAAATCGTCGCTGGCCGGGCCGACGGTGACGATCCGGTGCACCGACGGCAGTTCCAAAGCCCAGTTGACCCAGGCGCCGCAATTCGAGGTCGCCGGCCACCCCGTCCAGTCGGGATGGTTGTCGATGTGCAGCACCAGGACGGGACCGGACAGCGCTTCAAGGAACAGGGTCGCAAGATGATGAAAGTCGCCCGAACCGTAGAAGATCAGCGGCGGCGGACCGTCGGCGATCGGAAATGCAGCGGCGATCCGCTGGCGCAGGCTCGACAACGCCGCCTTTCCCGCGACGATACGCAGCCGGGACGCGAGGTCGCGCGCACCGATCCGCGTCATCGATCCGCCGGCGAGACGCCGCTGCATGCCGGGCAGAGGCATCAGCGAACCGTCCAGATCGATCAGCAGGGATCGCACCGGCGCTGTCCCGGCATCGGGCGCCGGACGGCCGAGGGGAGCGTCAGGCATGGTGACGAAGCCCATTCGGAACCTCGCCGGCGGCCGCAGGACGGACCCGCTCCAGCCAGTCCTCGAAAAGCGGGGCAAGGTCGCCGAAGCCGGAAAAGGCGGTGTGACGAATGCCGGACCGGTCGCAGTGGGCCGCCAGCCGGCCCTTGGCGAACACCGCATCGGCCTGCTCGGCCGCACAGAAATCTGACCGGCCGTCGCCGACCAGCGCGGCAATGCGGCCATCCGACAGCTTGGGGCCCACCTTCACCACGGAAGCGGAAAAGCGGCTGCACTTGCAGTTCCCGGCCGCGCTCGCGCAGTCCGGCCGGGCATGGGGAAACTCCAGCTGCCAGCGGTCGCCGCCCTGCCAGCGCAAGCGGTTCGACAGGACCGGCACATCGAACCCCAGCCGCCGCAGCACGCTGCGCGCCACACGGTCCAGCCCGTCCGACAGGACAGTCACCGCCAACCCGCGCCGGCGGCAGAGCGCCATGAAGGCTGGAAAATCCGGATCGACCTCGATCCCGCCGGCAAAGCCGTCGAGGTCGGCCGGAAGCGCGCGCAGCAGCGCGACCTGCCGGGCCATGCAGTCGCGCGAGCCGATCTTGCCACTGGCCCAGGCATCCTCCACCGCCTCCCAGCCGGGATCGGCGAAGCGTTGCAGGATCAGGTCGGTGGTATCCTCGCGGGAAATCGTGCCATCGAAGTCGATGAACAGGGAAATCGGCTGGTGCAAGGCGATGGTGTTCCGTTGTCCGCACGCCTGGCGGTGGGCCGGCGTCGCCAACCCTCCCGATAGCAAGCGGCGGGCCAGGAGCAGGGAGATGGCTGTAAGCTCTGGCTTTGCGTCACCGGCCATCCGTCTCCCACCGGACCACGAGCTACAAATTTTGTAGCTTCCCCCGAGTTTTGATGGTTTCGGCAGCCGTCAAGGCGCCGCTTTCCGTTGCCCGGCATCCTTGATACGGCGCGGCGGTCGGAACCCCTGCGGTCCTTGCACCGCAAGGGATCGAGGGCATCCGGGGGGCACGGCGGGCGGCGGACGGCACCATCCGTCGCGACGGTGGCGGTCAAGGTGGAACGGCGGATGCAGAGGCGGGCTGGCCGGTCTCCGCCGGCGATCCATCAATTGGCCACAGCAGGCAATCTTTCGATGACGTCAAGCTATCAGCAGCCGGACCGCACCCGACGGAGCGCGGCCCTGTTCGAGCAGGCCCGCGGCCTGATTCCGGGCGGTGTCAACAGCACGGCCCGCGCCACCTGGTCCGGCTGGGATCCCTATCCCCTGTTCGTGGAGCGGGGAACCGGATCGCGTGTGACCGACGCCGACGGCAATGAATACATCGATTATCTCCTGGGGCTCGGGCCGATGCTGCTCGGCCATCGTCCGCCCGCCGTCACCAGGGCCGTGGTCGATTGCATCGAACAGCGCGGCACCGTCTTCGCCCTGCCCAGCGCCGACGAGATCACGCTGGCCCAGAAGATCGTCGCCGTCGTACCGGGCCTGGAGCGGGTCCGGCTGTGCAACACCGGAACGGAGGCTGTGCTCTATGCCGTCCGCCTCGCCCGTGCCTTCACCGGGCGCCACAAGCTGATTCGCTTCGAAGGGATGTATCACGGCTTTTCGGACGGGGTTTACTGGAGCAAGCACCCGAAACTGGACGCCGCCGGCCGCGACGACGCCCCGGTGGCGGTGCCGCAGGGGCCGGGCCTGCCCCGCGGCGTCGGCGAGTCCCTGATCATCCTGCCATGGAACGACGTTGAGGCCCTGCGCAGCACGCTGGAGCGCGAGGGCGACCAGGTCGCCGCGGTGCTGAGCGAGCCGATCATGTGCAACACCGGCTGCATCCTGCCCGAGCCGGGCTATCTGGAGGCCATGCGCGAGCTGACGCACAAGCATGGCGTCCTGATGATCCTCGACGAGGTCATCACCGGCTTCCGCATCGCGCTGGGCGGCGCCCAGAGCCATTACGGCATCACCCCCGACCTGTCGGTCTTCGCCAAGGGGCTGGGCGGCGGCTTCCCGGTGGCGGCGATGGGCGGGCGGCGCGACGTGATGGCGCTGGTCGAGAACGGTACCGTGTCGATTGCCGGAACCTACAACGCCAACATGATCGCGGTCTCCGCCGCCAACGCCACTTTGGACGAGCTGGCGAAGCCGGGCATGTACGAGCGGCTCTATTCCGTCTCCGACCGGCTGCGCGAAGGGTTGGACCGGCTGGTCCGCGACCTGCGCATCCCCGCCCATGTCGTCGGCCTCGGCCCCGTCTTCCAGCTTTGGTTCGCCGACAAGCCGATCCGCAACTACCGCGACGCCGTCCGCCATGCCGACCACGACGCCTTCCGCCGCTGGTGGGAAGGGATGCTGGGCCGCGGCGTGCTGTTCCATCCCGGCGCCTACGAGAACCTGTTCGTCTCCTTCGCCCACAGCGAGGAGGACATCGATCAGACGCTGGCGGCTGCCCGCGAGACGCTCACCGAAATGATGGTCGCGTGAACCGGCTGACAGCCTGCGCCCTGGCCGCCGCCGCCCTGACCGGGGTGGCGGCCGGACTGCCCGAGGCGGCGTTCGCCGACGGTGCCACTACAGAACCGGCGGCGGGCGGCCCCACCCTGGCGCTCGGCGCCGGGGTGGTCGCACAGCCCGCCTATCCGGGAGCCGCGCGCACCGACTGGTCGGCAACCCCCTATTTCAGTGCGGAGTTCGGAAAAAGCCTCGCCATCGACTCGCTCGATGGGATCCGGGTGACGGTCCTGCACGAGGGCGTCCTCAGCCTGGGCGCCATCGGCCGCTACCAGCCGGGACGGTCCAGCCGGTCCCTGCCGGCCCGGCTGCGCGGCCTGAACGGGCTGTCCGACACCGCCGAGCTGGGTGGCTTCGCGACGGTCGAGAGCGGCCCCGTCTCGCTCGATCTCATCGGGACGGAGGAGGTCAGGCACGGCCGGCGCGGCGCCGTTCTGGAAGCCCATGCCGCCCTGTCGCTTCCGCTGGGCGATCCGGCGGACCAGCAGGGCTTTTCCCTGGGGCCCTTCGTCAAGGCGGCCAACCAGTCCTACCTGCAACGGAATTTCGGCGTGGACGCCGGGCAGGCGGCGGCGACCGGCCTCGACGGCTTCAGCCCGCATGCCGGCATCGATTTGGCGGGGCTGGAGGCCAACGGTGCAGTGACGCTGATCGACCGCTGGTCGGTGCGAGGTTTCGCCAGCTGGGGCCGGCTGGTCGGCAGCGCCTCCAACTCCCCGATCCTGCGGGACGGGGGCCGCGGCAGCCAGCTGTCCAGCGGCCTGTTCCTTGTCTTCACGCCATGAGGGTGTCGCCCGTGAGGTTACGTCCATGACCGGGCTCGCCATGATCGCCTGGTTGGTGAACATGCTCTGCGACACGCTGGGACAGCTGTCCTTCAAGGCCGCCGCCGGCCATCCCGGCGACGGCTGGGCGCGCTGGCGGGGCATGGCGGCCGGCCCCTGGCTGTGGGCCGGGATCGGTTGCTTCGTCGTCGAGTTCTTCGCGTGGCTCGCCTTCCTGTCGCTGGTGCCGCTGTCCACCGGGGTTCTGCTCGGCTCGATCAACATCGTGCTGGTGATGGCCGCCGGACGGCTGCTGTTCGGCGAGCGGATCACCCGCCTGCGCTTCGCCGGCATCCTGCTGATCGCCGCCGGGGTGACCGCGGTGGGGGCGGGAAGCTGATGCGCCGCGGGATCGCCTTCGGCTTCCTGTGCCTGCTCGGCTTCGACGTGATGGGGCAGCTCAGCTTCAAGGCGGCGGCGCTTGCCGCCCTGCCGATGTCGCCCGACACCGCCTGGATCCTGCGCGTGCTGGCAGAGCCGGTGCTCTATCTGGCCTTTCTCGGCTATCTCGGCGCCTTCGTCACCTGGATGTCGCTGCTCAAGCATGCCCCCATCGGCCCCGCCTTCGCCGCGTCCCATCTGGAGGTGGTGGCGGTGATGCCGCTGGCCGCCCTGCTGTTCCACGAGGCCATCGGCTGGCCGCAGATGGTCGGCGCCGCCGCGATCCTGGCGGGAATCCTGTGCCTCGCCCTGGAGGAGTCCGAATCGGAGCCGGGGATCTGACGTAAATTCACCGCTTGTAAAGCCTGCGCGGTACGGATTGTTTTATTCAAAGCCACCAGCCATTCGGATGCGATGACACCTGGACACCACCCGCCGCCCATCCCGCCCGGCTCCCTGCTGTTAAAGGCCGACCGGCTGCTCGGCCGGATCGTCGGGATGGGGCGCTGGCTGGTCTTCGCCGTCACCTTGCTGCTGTTCCGCAATGGCCGCTGCGCGACCTCTTGCAGGCCTATTCGCACGAGGCCAACGATCTGGCCCAGTGGCTGTTCGCACTCTACGTCTCGATGGCCGTTCCCTATGCCACGCGGGCCGGCACGCATCTCGCTGCCGACAGTCTGGGCCGCCGGCTGCCGCAGGCATTGCGGTCGCGGATGAACGCCCTGGGCGCCCTCCTGGTGCTGGTTCCCTGGTCGCTGTTCATCCTGGTCACCGGCTGGGGCATGGTGTCCCGCTCCGTCCTTCAACTGCAAACCTTTCCCGACACCTTCAATCCCGGCCACTTCATCGTAAAGGCCAGCGCCTGGCTGATGGCCCTGCTGACCCTGGCCCAGGCCCGGGCTCGACACCGCCCGCGGGAGGAGCTGAGCATGGAAGCTGCCGGCTTGGCGATGCTGGTGCTGGTCGCGGCGCTGCTGACGACCGGTCTGCCGGCCTGGATGGTGCTGATCGGCATGTCGCTGTCCGCCGCCGCGGTGGGGGTGGCGGCCGGCGGGCTGGACGGGGGACTGCTGGTGGCGCTGGCGCCGCCCCCCGAACAGGCACCCACCGCCGCCGAAAACCATAATGTTGCCGCGGTGTTCAGGGCCCGGACATAGGTCCGCTCCTTCATGATGACGCCGGCACCGAGGAAGCCGATGCAGGACACCACATAGGCGACGATCCGCGTCGCCCCCTCGGGGCCGAGCAGCCGCATGCCGATCTCGGCAAAGGCGGCCGCCCCAACGGCGACCAGCACGTTGGTGCGCAGCCCGGCGGTCCGCTACTGGTACTGGCGTTTGAAGCCGATCAGCGCCCCCACAACGAAGGCAAGGGCGAAGCGGACGAAGGTGTGGCGGCCACGGCGGCATCGGACAGGTCAAGCTGCATCCGTCACCCTCCCGCCCTGCGGATCGCTTGGCACAGGCTGTCCATCGTGATCAGGCTCGGAGTGGCCGATGACCCGGACGATGTCCGGCCAGCGGCCACGCAGGTCGCGTTCCAGGACGTCGATTGCGTCATGAACCGCCACGACGGTCGTCCCCGGCACCACATGGCTGTGAAACGTCACCACCAGACCGGCGGCGCTGCGGCGAACCCGCAGATTGTGGACATCCCGCAGCGGACCAGCGATGGGAAGGGATGCCGACAGATGCGCCCTGATGGCCCGCAGCAGTTCCGGTTCGGCATCCACACCGGTCAGGGCGTTGTCCTGCAACGGCTCGATATGGCTCTCGACCTCGATGTCGGTGCCCAGTTCCTCCCGGATCGAAGCCTCCAGCCGCGAGGACAGCGCATGCGCCGCCTCGATCGGCAGCGAGCCGTCGACCTCCAGGTCGAAACCCACCGCCAGACGCCCGTTCACCCGCTGGACGGTGACATGGTGGACGGCCAGCCCCAGCCCGGCGGCGCGCACCGCCACCCGGTCCATCACCGTCTCGTCGTCGAGCGCCAACGGATGGGTGGCGACGGTAACCTCGGCCTCGGACATCTCGGCCTGGACGGCCCCGATTGCCCGCTCGCGGAGCGCTGCCGCGGCGTCGAGCGTCAGGGTCCGTCCGACCAGAAGGTCGAGGTCGACGAACAGCACGCTGCCGGCCGGGCGGACCCGCACGCGCTGGACCCCGGCGATGCCCGGCAGGTCCCTCACCACCGCCTCGACCCGGTCCGCCGTGCCGGCCGGTGCCGCATCGATCAGCGTGTCGATGGTCCGCCGACCGAGTTGATAGCCGGCATGGCAGACGAAGACCGACACACCGATGGCCGCCAGCGCATCGCCCTTGGGATAGCCGAGCCACACCAGCCCCAACCCGATCAGCACGACCGCCGAACTCAGGATGTCGGAGGAGAAATGCAGTGCGTCGGCTTCCAGCGCCTGGCTGCGGGTTTCCTTGGCGACGCGCGACAGTTCGCGCGCACGGTAGGCATCGACGGCGATGCAGACCACCACCACCGCGACCGACCACCAAGTCGCCTCGACCTCGACCCCGCCGTCGATCAGGCGGCGGACCGCTTCGTAGGCGATCCAGGCGCTGGTCAGGAACAGCAGCCCGGTCTCCGCCAGTGCGGCGACGCTTTCGATCTTGCCGTGGCCGTAGGGGTGCCCGGCATCCGCCGGCTTGTCGCTGACCCGCACGGCGAACCACGTCATCACCGTGGCACCGAGGTCGAGCAGGCTGTGCAGCCCTTCCGACAGCAGCCCGAGGCTGCCGGTGGACAGCCCGACGCCGAACTTGCCCACCGTCATCGCCCCGCTGGCCAGAATGGAGCCGAGCGCCACGGTTTCCTTTTCACTGCTCATTCTCGTCTCCCCCGGGGGCGGCGGCGCACAGAAACCCGGCTGGTGAAGAGCGTCACCATGGTCCACCTCTGATCGGTTCGAAGACGACGGGCCGCGGGTGGATCTCTGCAAGAGATCAGCCCGCGAACGGCGTCCTCAAGGGTATGGGAGTAGATCGACTGCTGGGGCTTTCCATCTCTTGCCTCTTCGATCCGGCCGCCGGCCCGGCTGGTCGGGCGGACAGGATCGATCATGCGGTGAGGATGCCGCTCCTCTACTCCCCCGGCCGGACAAGATCAAGAGCGGGAGCGCCCGTTCTCGCTCTTCATAAAAGCGTCACGGTCATATTTTGCCAGCGGCAACGAGGACTGCGATGGCTCTCGATACTGCACTGTATAGCGTCTAAATTTTAAAATCAGTTCATGAAGATGTATTCATTCGCGGCCGATGATCCCCTCCGGCAAAAGTGGCGGTATTGGCTAAACAGCGCATGCAGATGGAAGCTCGGCGATCCGGTTCGCCACGCCTGCCGGTGCCTCAATGCCTGCTATCGTCCGAGGTTCTCAGCATGCCGCTCGACAGCGAGTTCGGCGCGTTGTCCACACTGGTCAAGATCGTCTTCGTCGATCTTCTGCTGAGTGGCGACAATGCCGTGGTCATCGCGCTTGCCTGCCGTGGGTTGCCACCGTTGCAGGCGCGCCAAGCCCTGTTGTTCGGCACCGGGGCGGCCATTCTCCTGCGTGTCGTGCTGACGGCGCTTGTCACCGTGCTGCTGTACGTTCCGTTCCTCAAGCTGGTGGGGGCCGCGGCCCTGCTGGCGATCGCCATCGAACTGGCCGGCTCGCCCGGCGATGCGGACGACGAGACCGGCGATGCAAATCCGGCACAGCGCCTGTTCGCGGCAATCGTCATGATCGTGGTTGCCGATGCGTCGATGAGCCTCGACAATGTCGTCGCTCTCAGCGCGGTCACCCATGGAAACCTGCTGCTTCTGCTGTTCGGCCTGTGCCTCAGCATTCCCCTGCTGACCTCAGGCAGCCTGGCCATGACCGCGCTGGTCAACCGTTACCCCGCGTTGGTGACGGCGGGCGGCGTCCTGCTTGGGTGGATCGCCGGCGATCTCGCCGTTTCCGACCCCTTGATCGCCGGCTGGGTCGACCGGGAAGCATTCGCGCTAGCTTATGCGACCCCATTGGCGGCGGCGATCTTCGTCTGGGCGAAGAGTCGGATGATGGTCAGGGAACCGAAACGGAATGCCCCGGCAAAGCCGGCGAAACGGATGGCCGTTCCGGCATTTTCCCTCCCTGCCTCCGGTCCATCGGTAGCCTGGACCATACACTCGGAATCGGCACTCACGGATCGCTACGGCGGTATTGCGGACCGGGCAACCGGGATTGCGGTTCCTGCGGCTGTTTCGCAGTCAAGCGGAAGCAGGGTAAAGCTGTTCATTTATGCGGTGTCCGCGATCACTGTCGCAATCGGTATTTATCTGATCGGCGCCCTTGGCAGCGCCTTCACGATCATTCACCAAAGCACCGAACATTCGCGCCAGACGATCACCGATCCGTCTTGTCCGGAGACGGTGCTGTCCGCCAACCGCGGTGTCGATCCGGTAACCCTCAATCGCCTCGTTGCGCAATGCCGCACTCGGGCACAGGCCAATCAGTAACGCGGCCGTCGACCGGCCGATCCGGCCCCTTTGAACGCCTGGATGAAGGATCGCAGAATGTCCGAAACGCAGCCCTCCCCTCCTGACGGATCCTGGAGCGGCGACCGGCCACCGGTCGATTTCCTGTCACTCGCCATGGAGAGAATGCGGCAGTTTGCACATCGTCCAGGGGGCACCCGCCGGGATGTCGGACTGGTGGCGGTGCTGTTCGCGGGGCTGTGGGGAGCCTCCGGGATTTACAAGGTTCAGCCCGACGAGCAGGGGGTGGTTCTTCGGTTCGGCAAATGGGTGGAAACCAGTACCCCCGGGCTGCATTACCATCTGCCCTATCCGATGGAATCGGTCCTGCTGCCCAAGGTCACCAGCGTCAACCAGCTTCAGTTGACCCGGACGGACGGCATCGTGACCGCCGCCCGTCCCGCGGCGCGCAACCAGATGCTGACCGGCGACGAAAACATCGTGGAAGCCGATGCCGCGGTGTTCTGGCAGATCAAGGATGCGGGGGCCTATCTTTTCAAGGTATTCGATCCGGAAGGAACCTTGAAGGTGGCCGCCGAAAGTGCCATCCGCGATGTCGTCAGCCGGCATCCCATCCAGGCCGCACTGTCGGACAAACGGCAACAGATCGCCGATCTGGTCAAGGTCGAGTTGCAGAGCCTGCTGGATTCCTATCAGGTCGGCATCTTCATCACCCAGGTCCAGCTTCAAAGGGTCGATCCTCCCTATGCGGTGATCGACGCGTTCAACGACGTCCAGCGCGCGCGGGCGGATCAGGAACGTGCCCGTAACGAAGGCGAAGCCTATCGCAATGACATCCTGCCACGCGCCCGCGGCGAAGCGGAGCGCATCAAGCAGGAGGCGGAGGCCTACAAGGCCCAGACCATAAACATATCCGAGGGAGAGGCCAAGAAATTCGCGGCAATACACCAAAGCTACAAACAGGCGGCAGACGTCACGGCGTGGCGCCTCTATCTGGACAGCGTCGATGAGGTTTTGAGGAAATCGACCAAGGTCATCATTGATTCATCGGGAAAAGGGGTTTCCGGCGTCGTTCCCTACATGCCTTTGTCCGAAGGCAAGCCGGCAACTCAAGCCATGTCCCAGGAGGGAGCACGATGAGGTTTGGCATCTGGATTGCCGCAACGGCCGGTCTCGCGGGCTGGCTCCTGACGAGCAGCCTCTACATGGTGGACGAAACCCAGGAAGCGTTGCTCATCCGCCTTGGCAAGCCGGTCGGCATCGAGACCGCTCCCGGTCTCAAGGTCAAGCTGCCCTTCGTCGATACGGTTGTCCTGTATGACAAGCGGCTGATGCCTCTGGAGCCGCCGGCGGAGCAGATCATTCTCGGCGACCAGAAAAGGCTGGAGGTGGAAACCTACACCCGCTTCCGCATTCGCGATCCTCTGCTGTATCACCAAACCCTGCGTACTCTGGAACAGGCGCGTTCGCAATTGTCCCAAATCGTCAGCTCATCGCTGCGCCGGGAGTTGGGCCAGGTGTCGCTGCCGGTCCTGCTGTCGGAAGAGCGTGCCGCGGTCACGGATCGGATCCGCCGGGAAGTGACCGAAAAGAGCGATACGCTCGGTCTCGAGGTTGTCGACGTTCGCCTGAGGCGGGCGGATTTGCCGGCGGAAACCAGTCAGGCCATCTACGACCGGATGAAGTCGGAACGCGAGCGCGAAGCGAAGGAACTGCGCGCCCAGGGATTCGAATGGGAGCAGCTCATCAAATCGAAGGCGGACCGCGAGCGGACCGTCCTGCTGTCGGAAGCTCAACGCCAAAGCCGCATCACGCGTGGCGAGGCGGATGCGGAAGCCAACCGTCAGTTTGCCGAAGTGGTCGGTAACGATCCCGAATTCTATAAGCTGTACCGCTCTCTTCAGACATATCGACAATCCCTCTCCGACGCCGCACCAACCTTGGTTCTAACGCCTGAGACGGATTTCCTGCAGTTTTTCCGGTCGGGGCCGCCGCGCTGACCGCCGTGGTGCAATCTCCCGAATTGGCAGTGCAGATGCCGGTGCGGCGTTTCGGAGAAGAGTGCATGGGGCTCCCGGCTAAGAGCGGACATGGGGTGCTCCGCCCGCTGCCATAGGCGCAGTCTGCAGAGGATCGGGAAAGACCAGCTGGAAACAGGCCCCACCGTCCACTGCATCTTCGACGATCACCGTTCCGCCATGGGCGGTCATCGTCCGCTGTACGATGGCCAGACCAAGACCCGACCCGCTGCCGCGCCGTTCGGCACGCCAGAACCCCTTGGCGGCGGAGCGCTCCGACAGGGTGTCGATGTGGGCGGCCAGCACGGCGAGCGGCGTGCGAAGCTCATGCGCTGCGTCGGCGGTGAACTCACGCTGAAGACGGAAGCCGTCTTCCAGCCGGTCGAGCACGTCGTTCATTGCGGAAACCAGCGGCGCCACCTCGCGCGGAACACCGCCCAGCGGCAGGCGCATGGCGGTCGTGCCGGGGCCGATGGCGTGGGCCATGCGCGAAAGCAGGCGCAACGGCGCGAGCGTTTGCCGCACGGTCAGGATCGACACGACGAGCAACGCCAGCAGGAACGGTCCGGCCAGCCATCCTCGAAGAAATCGACCAGGATGATGTCCATCAACTCCTGATAATCGGTACCGAGGCGAACCACCTGGACCACCAGCCGCCATTCGCCCCGCCGGATGGGCAGCGCTTCGCCGAAGAAGTTGGCGGGACCGGGACCGTCGGGATTGTACTGATAGAGCGATCCGTCCTCATCCTCCTCCAGATGCTCGGGAACAGGTCCGACCTCCGCGCCTGCGGCCAACAGGATTGCACCGCTGTCGCGATCCCGGATCGCGAACCCGCGGACGGCACGGGCATTCACGTACGAGGCGATCAAGGCCGGCGACAGGTCGATCCGCGGCGCCGGTTCCTCGCCTTCGGCGTGGATCGACCGGGCGATGGCGCGTGCCGTGTCGATCAGCGACTGATCGCGCATGACGCCCGTGGTGGATTGGAAGGCGTACCAAATCCAGCCATAAGCGCACAGGATGGCCACCGCAGTGGTCAGGGACAGCCGCAGGACGATGCGGCCGAGCAGCGACGGCGGCGACATCAAGCTGCGTCGTCCTCTTCCGTCAGCATATTGCCGACGCCACGCAAGGTATGGATCGTCACGCCCGATGGAACGGAAGCGAGCCGTTTGCGCAGGCGGGAGACCATCGCCTCCAGGGAATTGGACGACACGTCGGTGTCGAAGCTGTACAGCCCGTCCTCGAGCAGCCGTTTGGGCACCACCCGGCCGGACCGGCGCAGCAACTGTTCGAGCAGATCGGTCTCCCGCTTCGACGTGACCAGCGGGATTCCCTCCACCGTCACCTGACGGGACAGGGGGTTCCGTTGCAAAGTTTGCCGGCAGACGCGGAGTGCCGCGGCGGCGGCATCATCAGGCAGCAATACCGAACAGATTAGCGATGAAGGTCGCCTGGGCGGGCATGTCGTTGGCGGGCATGGCGGCAACCTGCCCCTTGCGCACCATCGCCAGGATCTCGTAGCCGGCGATCGTCCGGCGCGCGGTGTGGAAGCTCTTGAAGCCGAGCCCCGACCGGACCAACCGTTTGATGCGCCGGTGATCTTGTTCAACGATATTATTGAGGTACTTGACTTGGCGCAGCTTGGCGAAACGCCACAGCTCTCCGGCTTTCTTCATCGCCTTGGTCGCGCTCGGATACGCGGCGTTCTTGTCCACAGTCACGGTACGCGGGTTCACCGTGTGCGCCTGCTTCAAAGCTTTGCGGAAGAAGCGCCGGGCGGCTGCAGTGTCCCGCTTGGCGCTGAGCAGGAAGTCGATGGTCTGCCCGCGGGCATCGACGGCACGGTACAGGTACATCCAGCGGCCCTTGACCTTCACGTAGGTCTCGTCCACCCGCCAGGAGCCGGTGGTCATCCGCAGGTGCGGACGGAGGCGCTTGTCCAGTTCCGGGGCATAGACCTGGATCCAGCGGTAGAGCGTCGTGTGATTGACGGCAACGCCGCGATCGGCCAGCATCCGTTCCAGATCGCGGTAGCTGATCGGGAACTGCAGGTACCAGCGCACCGCCCACAGGATCACCTCCGCCGTGAACTGCCGGCCCTTAAACGGGCTCCTCCTGCTGCGCATCACCGTGTCACCTCAACCGTCGAAAGCGGCCGGGTTTTACCTGATCTCCTCCCGCCGGCAAACTTTGCAACGGAACCCCTCCAGCCACCAACACGCCTGTCCCGCCCAGCCCGCCAGAACCGAGCGGTCGACGGGAAAGCCGTTGCGGGCCAGGTCTGCGCCTGGCGGTAGAAGGGCAGATGATCGCAGTAGCGGCTGGTGATGACGTGCGCCAGCATCGCCGGCGTCGCCATG
>NZ_LGQY01000131.1:0-20281 GCF_003116065.1 Azospirillum sp. TSO5
CGTTGTCAACCTCTTTTTTTCGAGGCGCTCGACACTTACTTGTTCGAACCACTGTTTCCTTTGAAGCGTCACTGCCTTGTGGGCCGTGCTGCGTCGCGGGAGGCGGTGTATAGGCCGGCTGGCCGATGCCGCGCAAGGGCTTTTTTCGCCGCCATGAGAACTTTTTGACGATACCGAGGACGACCCGCTGCTGACCGGCGTGGTCGGGATCGACAAAACCTATCCCGGAGCGCCATCACACTTTCTTGGACTCAAAAGCACTGAGCGGGTTTCCGGTACGACGTTTGACGGCAGGCAGCGATTTGGCCGGCTTACGAAACAATGCTGTCTCTGCTCCGTTTAGCTGTCTGCAGTCAGCATAGCCCCACGGAGGTGGGTGCTGCCGGACAGGAGGCAGCCAGCGTGGGCTGGAAAATCCCGAGAAGCCATCTGAAGATCGCACTGGGAGCAGCCGTTCTGGCCGCTCCGCTGCTCGGTTATGAAGTTTTTTCCCTCACCACCTTGCGCCAGGAGCGCCAGCAGGAACTTGAGGCGGAAGCCGGACGCCTTCTGGCGCTTGTGAACGCCGAGCAGCGGAGGTCCGTGGAGGATATCCGCCATATTTTCGCAACCCTGCAGGCAACCGGAGTTCCCCACCTGCCGGCGGACGGCTGCCTCAGCATCATGAGAGAGCTCAAGCGATCATACCCGAGTCATTTGGAAATCCAGGTCGCCGATAGAAACGGGTATGTGTGGTGTGGAACCGAGGTCAAATCCGTTGGGACCGACATCGGCGACCTGCCCAGCTTTCGGGAAGCGCTGCAGAACGACCGCCTTGTCGTTGGCGAGGCCGGCCCGCTCCGCGCGACGGCGAATGCCCGGGGACGCACCATCCTGCCGTACCGCCAACGCTACGTCGGGGTGGACGGACAGCCCGACGGAACGATGACCGCCTTGATCGATCTGGACTGGCTGAAGGACTATGTGGCCGGCCTGTCCTGGCCGTCCTATGCCGTCGTCACGATCGTGCACCCGAACGGACAGATCCTCGCCCGTGCGCCGATGGACAGGGGGCTTGTCCTTGGCTCCGTCATTCCCGATCGGCTGCGCTACACATTGGAGGCATCCACCCAGGGCTCGGGACGGTCCCCCGGCCTCGACATGGTGGAGAGGCGCTTCGCCTTCCTTCCGCCGAAGGCCTCCGCGTCAGGGCTGATGCTTGCGGTCGCCGTCGACCCTGTCGAGGCGCTGCGTCCCATCGACCGCTCAGCGGCCGGATCCTTCGCGGCGTTCATGGTGCTGCTCGGGCTGGTGTTCGCCGGCGGTACCTACGGAACATCGCGGCTCGCCATCGCAAGGCGCCAGGAGGCCGCCGCCGCCGCCCGGATGTCGTCCGTTCTGGAAAGCACCTCCGATGCGGTGGCTGAAATCGAGAGCGATTGGACGGTGTCCTACCTGAATCCCCAGGCACGCGACCTCTTGGGCCTGGAACGCGACGTCATCGGAGAGCAGGCACAGGTCGCCTTCGATTGGCTCACCGGATCGGAACTCGAAACCCGCCTCAGGGACACCATGGATCGCCGCACGCCGGTGGAGTTCGAGTTCCTCGGTCCACGGACCAGACGATGGTTCGCGCTGCGGGTGTTCCCGTCACGCAAGGGCGTGGCCATCTATTTTCGCGACATCACCGAGCAAAGGGCGGCGGAGGATGAACGCCGCGCCCTGGCCGGACATCTGGAACACGAAAGATTTCTGCTGCGCGCGATCAACGACAGTCTGCCGATTGGGTTGCTCATCATCGAGGCTCCGTCGGGGCGCCTGCTCATGCACAACCCCGCGTCCGAACAGCTGATCGGACACAGCATCACGGCAGTGTCCGGTGTCGCCGACTACAGCCTCTACGGCGGCCTTCGCGCCAATGGTGCGCCATTGGCCGCCGACGAGTACCCGCCCGCACGGGCGCTTCGCGGCGAGGTGGTCTCGCAGGAGGAGTTGCACTACCGTCGCGGCGACGGCTCGACAACAACCTTTCTTGTCGAGGCGGTGCCCATACGTGGGGCCGATGACCGGGTGGAGCTGGTGGTGGTGGCCTTCCATGACATCTCCCGGCGGAAAGCCATGGAAGAGGCGTTGCGGGAAAGCGAACGCACCCTGAGCGCTGCCCTGGCGTCGGCACGAGCGGGGACCTGGACCTGGGACATCCTGCCCGGAGAGATCAACTGGTCGCCCGGCAACTACCTGATCCATGGCATGGAGCCCCGTGATGGACATGTGCGCTTTGCCGAGTGGCTGGCGGCGGTCCATCCGGAGGATCGAAGCGAGGCGACGAGGGTGGTCAGAAAGACCTTGGCGTCGCGGCGGGCCAGTTATGACGTCGAATATCGGGTCGTTCTCCCGGACGGCGGCATCCGGTGGGTCGCCGGTATCGGCAAGGCCGATTACGACGAAGCCGACCAGCCGGTGCGGATGTCCGGCCTTACGGTAGACATCACCGATCGCAAGGCGATGGAAGTCGCCTTGAGGGCAGCAAAGGAGGAGTCCGATCGCGCGAACAGGGCGAAGGCACGCTTCCTGGCCGCCGCAAGCCACGACCTGCGCCAGCCGCTCCAGTCGATGGCTCTGTTCGGTGGCGCGCTGCACGCGCATGTAAAAGATGAGCGCGGAAAGGACATGCTGCTCATGCTGGAGCGCGGGACTGAAACCATGAAGGCGCTTCTCGACAGCCTGCTCGACGTCTCCCGCCTTGACGCCGGCGTGGTCAATCCGCAGCTGTCCAGCTTCGACCTGGACACACTCATCAAGGAAATCGCCGACTCCTACCGGCCGCTCGCTGCCACCAAGGGGCTGTCCGTCTCGACCGACGGATCGTGCAGTGGCGTGGTGGTCCGCAGCGATCGCACCATGCTCGGGCGGATCATCCGCAATCTCGTCGAGAATGCTGTCCGTTATACCGAACGTGGAGTGATCACGGCCTCCTGTCGGATCGACAATGAGAATGCATGGATCGACGTTGCCGATACCGGAATTGGTATTCCCGAAGACCAGATCGCTATGATCTTCAACGAATTCCACCAAGTCGGCAATCCTGAGCGCGACCGCAGCCGCGGCCTCGGCCTGGGATTGTCGATCGTGCAGCGCCTGTCGCGAATCCTTGGCCACGAGGTCAGGGTCCGATCAAGGCTGGAAGAAGGGTCCGTCTTTTCCATCCAAGCTCCAATCGACGCCGGTGCGGACGTGGCGGAGGCTGTATCGGTGGACGACATGACGCCCCTTCCCGTTGGACGCGGCCGCTTGGCACTGGTGATCGATGATGACACCATCGTCCTGATGTCGCTGCGGACCTTGTTGGAAGAATGGGGGTACGACACGCTGATCGCCGGCTCCTCCGAGCAGGCGGTAACCATCGTCACCGAGGCTGGACGCCGACCGGACGTGATCGTCGCGGACTATCGCCTGCGGGCCGGACGAAACGGTTGCGAGGCAATTCGGGACGTCCGCAGCCATCTGGGACAGGAAATCCCGGGTGTCATCCTGACCGGCGAGACCGGGGCCGAGTGCGCGCGCGACATTGCCCAGTATGGCCTGGGGATGATTCACAAGCCGGTCATGCCGGGCCAATTGTGGGCCGCCCTGGAGCGGCTGCTTGGCTCCACGAGCAACTCACGTCACGCACATGGAGCGGATTTCCAAACCTAGTTTGTTATTGGCACGATTTATGTACATCTGCTTTGCGCTAAATAGGGAGCTTATTCCCTTGTTAGGATGTACTCTCCGCTGTAGCGTGGCGGAAATCGTCCGGCGCACCAAGGGCGCGGACCAACCCGATATCCCACTCAATAGGCACCGGGCATCAACCGATGAAATGGCTAAAATCGCTTCTCGTCGCCGGCCTTATCCAGGTCGCCGCCGTCTCCTCCTCCGCCGCTTGGGCCCAAGCCGATCTGGACCGCATCAAGGCGGACGGTGTGCTGAAGATTGGGACCGAGGGCACATACGCCCCGTTCACCTATCATGACGCTTCCGGCGCGCTCGTCGGCTTCGACGTAGAGATCGGGCGTGAGGTCGCCAAGCGCATCGGGGTGAAGGCGGAGTTCCTGGAAGGCAAGTGGGACGGCCTGATCGCCGGTCTGGACGCCCACCGCTACGATGCCGTGATCAACCAGGTCGGCATCACCGAGGCGCGCAAGGCAAAGTATGATTTCTCCGATCCCTACATTTCCAGCCGCGCCGCTCTGATCGTGCGCGGCGACAATGACAGCATCAAGAGCTTCGCCGACCTGAAGGGCAAGAAGTCGGCCCAGTCGCTGACCAGCAACTTCGGCAAGCTGGCCGAGGCGTCGGGCGCGCAGCTGGTCGGCACCGACGGCTTTGACCAGTCGATCCAGCTGGTCCTGAACGGCCGGGCCGATGCGACGGTCAACGACAGCCTGTCCTTCCTGGACTTCAAGAAGCACAAGCCCGACGCCAACGTGAAGATCGCCGCGACCCAGGACAATGCCGACCAGTCCGGCATCATCGTCCGCAAGGGCGAGGCCAAGCTGGTTGCTGCCATCAACGAGGCGCTGGCCGCTATGAAGGCCGACGGCACCTACACGACGATTTCGCAGAAGTATTTCGGCGCGGACGTTTCCAAATAACCACCTGATGGTCCTCAATGCCCCCTGCTCGATCCGGACCGGGGGCATTGTCGTTCCTTCTTCACGAGAGGCACCTTCCCCGTGCTGCACTGGCTTACCCTGATGGCGGACTCGCTTCCGTCGCTGCTGTGGGCGGCGCTGGTCTTCACCGTTCCACTGACGCTGGCGTCCTTCGCGCTCGGCCTGATCGTCGGACTGGTGGCTGCGGTGGTCCGGCTGTTCGGGCCGGCGCCGCTTGCCGCCATAGTCCGCTTCTATGTCTGGATCATCCGCGGCACGCCGCTGCTGGTGCAGCTGTTCCTGATCTTCTACGGCCTGCCCAGCGCCGGCATCGTGCTGGACGCCTTCCCAGCCGCCCTGATCGGCTTTACGTTGAATGTCGGCGCCTATACCTCGGAGATCATCCGCGCCGTCATCGGCTCGGTGCCGAAGGGCCAATGGGAGGCCGCTTACTCCATCGGCATGAGCTGGTCCCAGGCCATGCGACGCACCATCCTGCCGCAGGCCGCCCGCGTCGCCGTGCCGCCGCTCTCCAACAGCTTCATCTCGCTGGTGAAGGACACCTCGCTCGCCGCCGCCATCACGGTGCCGGAGCTGTTCCAGGCGGCCCAGCGAATCGTCGCGACGACCTATGAGCCGCTGATCCTATATGTGGAGGCGGCATTGATCTATCTGGTGCTCAGTTCCGTGCTGTCGGCGCTGCAGGTCCGGATGGAGCGGCGACTCGGCCAATATGGCGGATTCCTGGAGGCCAAGTCTTGATCCGGCTGACGAACATCGAAAAGCGTTTCGGCGACCTGACCGTGCTGAAGGGCGTGTCGGTCACGGTGGAGGAAGGGCGCGTCACCGCCCTGATCGGCCCGTCCGGCGGCGGCAAGAGCACGCTTCTCCGCTGCATCAACCTGCTGGAGATTCCCACCTCCGGCACTGTACGCATCGGGGAGGAGGAGTTGACCTTCCATCCCGGCGGCAAGCCCGGCTGGAAGGATATTCAGCGGCTGCGCGGCCAGACCGGGATGGTGTTCCAGAACTTCCAGCTCTTCCCCCACCGCACCGCGGTGGAGAATGTGATGGAAGGGCTGGTGACCGTGCAGAAATGGCCGGCGGAGAAGGCGCGTGACCGCGCCATGGCCCTGCTTCGCAAGGTCGGCATGGACCACAAGGCCGACGCCTGGCCGGCGACCCTGTCGGGCGGGCAGCAACAGCGCGTCGCCATCGCCCGCGCGCTCGCCCCGTCGCCGCGGGTGCTGCTGTGCGACGAGCCGACCTCCGCCCTCGATCCGGAATTGTCGGGCGAGGTGGTGGAGGTCCTGGGCACGCTGGCCGCCGAGGGCACCACCATGGTGATTGCCACCCACGACCTGCGTCTCGCCTCGCGCATCGCGCATGAGGTGGTGTTTCTCGATGCGGGACAGGTGGTGGAAGCCGGTCCGTCGCAGGCGCTGTTCACCCATCCCACCCGCGAACGCACCCAACGCTTCATCGCCACCCTGACCCAGCAGGGGCAACAGGGGGAGGGGGTATGACAAGCAGGCGGCCAAGCGATTTCTTCAGGCGCTTTTCGAGGGTTCGTTGCAAGTTTTGAAGGCGGGCGATGAGGGTCGCTGCAGGTACCAGCGCACCGTCCACAGGATCACCTCCGCCGTGAACGGCCGCCCCTTGATCGGGCTCTTTCCGCCGCGCGCCACCGTGTGACCCCAGCCGCCAAAAAGGGCTGGGTTTTACCCGATCGCCATCCGGACGCAAACGCTGCAACAGAACCGTCAGCGGAACTCTCATCCGACATGAAGCGCGCGCCCGAAAGCATCCAAAATCAAGACGGACTGCCGCGCACGGTAACGGAACGTCACCCGCGTCTTCCCGCTATCCTCCTCCGTCCCCTGTTCGTACAGCTGGTAAACCATGCCCCTTTTCAGTTCTTCCATAAACGCTCCGGGCACGAGCCCAAGGAGCGGTGCCACAAGTGCCGCATCGAACACGAGGCTGCCAGTGCTGTCCACTTTGGCGACCTCCATGCCGACGACTGTCTGCTGCACACACTGCGAGCTGGTCATATGCGTCACCCAATCGCTGAGAGCGAGATACAGGAAAGCATAACGTGATCAGCAGAGGGCATCTTTGCGATCCATCAAACCTGTCATACCAAATCGTCTCAATGCCCGATCAAGCATCTGGTCGCATCATTATCCTCAAAATCAACGGGGTTTGGCCGGATCGCCGTACTGGATGGCCTGCCCCTCGCGATGGGTCTCGATGCCGAAGCGGCCAGCCATCTGGCGCAGGGCGTCACTGTCCTTCTGGATGGCCACCAGGCTGGTGATGGCGAAGGTCGAAAGCTCGCGGTCGGGCGAATTCGACGCCTCGGTCTGGTAGAGATCGACCAGCCTGTCGTGCAGCCGCAACTGGGCCTCGACATAGGCTTTGCCGAAAGCCTCGCCGCTCGCCCCCGACAGCGATTGAACCGCCTTGGCGGTCAGATCCTCCCGCGCATTGGCCGGATTGGTGACGGCTCCGGCAGCGCCGAAGCGGTCCGCGTCCTCCGGCTTCAGCTGGCTCGCCGGCGGCAGAGTGCGGGACGAGGACAGGCGCTCGAGTTCATTGCCAAGCGTCTTGTGGGTGTCCGCGATGCGCTGTGCCAGTGTGCGCAGGGCATCGTCGGGTGCCTTCTCGGCGGCAAGGCGTCCCAATTCGGCCTGCCCGCGGCTGGCGAGGGTGGCTTCCTTGAGGAACAGGGCGTCCTCATAGGGGAGAGACTGGCCGGGCTGGGGCGGCACCCGCAGGTTGGAATCCGGCCGGATGTTGGCTTGCGACCAAGCGGGGGCCGGCATCAAGGCGAACCCCAACAGGGCGAGTGCGGCGATCTTGCGCATGGCGGCTCTCCTTCGGGGGTCCGTCACCCCGTCAATTGGCGGTAAAGGGCGGGCAGCGCCGCGGACAGGCGGCCCACATGCGGGAAGATGGCATAGGCGCCGGGGCCGAAGATGAAGGGGAGATAGTCGCGACCCTTCTCGTCCACCGTGACGCCGAACAGCGTCAGGCCGGCGCGGCGGGCCTCCAGCACAGCCATGCGGGTGTCCTCGACGGCGTGGCGGCCCTCGTAATGATCGGTGTCGTTGGGCTTGCCGTCGGTCAGGACCAGCAGCAGGCGGTGTGTGTGAGGGCGGTCCTTCAGCTGGGCGGTGGCGTGGCGGAGGGCCGCCCCCATGCGGGTGTAGCGGCCGGGCCGCAGCGCCTGGATGCGGCGCAGGACGCGGGCGTTCAGCGGCTGGCCGAATTCCTTCACGGTGCGCACCTCCACCCGCTGGCGGCGGTGCGAGGTGAAGGTCAGGATGGCGTGTTCGTCGCCGCAGGCGGTCAGCCCGTGGGTCAGGACCAGCAGCGCCTCCTTCTCCACGTCGAGCACGCGGCGGTCCTCCACGTAACTGTCGGTCGACAGCGACACATCGACCAGGACGCACACCGACAGGTCGCGGGCGATGTTGCGCACGGCTGTGAACACCCGGTCCGATCCGCAGCCACCGGCGCGGCGGTCGGCGACCGACGCAACCAGGGCGGACAGGTCGAGCTCGTCGCCGTCGGGCTGGACGGGCAGGCGCTGGCGCCGGGGGCGCATCGCCTCGAACTGGCGCCGCACTAGACGGATGCGGCGTAGCGCGCCGTCGTCCGGCCGCCAGTCCTCCCCTTCCGATGCGGCGGGTTCGGCGATCACGCGGCAATGGTCCGGCAGATAGCGACGACGCTTCCAGTCCCATTCCGGATACAGGATCTCGGCGGTGAGCGGTGCAAGGTCGGCATCCGCGGGCGCAAGATCGAGGTCGAGCTTGAGGCGGGTGGCCGCCCGGCGCTCGTGTTGGCCGAGCGCGATCTCGTCGAGGTCTTCGGCGGCCTTGCGGGCATTCTCCGCGTCGTCATCCTCGACCTTACGGTTCAGGTTGACCATCTCGGCCAAGCCCAGAATTTTTTCGAAGCGGTTCAGCATCAGCGGATCGTCGCGCTGCGTCTGGTCGCTGTTCTGCCGCGATGCCTTGCGGCGCTTGCCGTCGGCCTCCTCGCCGCTTCCGGCCTGCTCCTCCGCGCCGTCGGCGGCTGAGCTGCCGGCGGGCGGAGCCGATACCTCCCCCCACAGCGGCACCGGCAGGAAGGGACGATAATCGGGAGCAGAGCGAATGCCGTCGAGCGGCGCCGCCGGGTCCGCGATCAAAGCCGACAGCGTCCGGTCAAGCTGGATGTCGGCGCCGAGCAGAGCCATGACCAACGCCTCCACCGCGGCCTCCTGTCCGGTCAGGCGCCGGGCAGGACGTGCCGCAAGAAGGGCGGCGCACAGGCGGTCGTGCAGCGGGCGCAGTCCGGGCAGGCCGTCGAGTGCCCGGTCGGTGGCCATCCGGGCACTGCGCAGGCGGACGAGGTCCGCCCGTAAGGGGTCGTCCGGGAGCGGAAGCGCGGGCGGCGCATGGGCGAAGAAGGCGGCCAGCCATTCGTAAAGTCCGGCATTGAGCGAGCGCTCGGCGAACAGGTCGATGCTGTCCGGCAGATGAAGCGTCACGCCGTCGTAACGCGGGCGCGGGAGCTTTTCGGCGTCCAGCCCAAGGCGCTGGCGCAGACCGAGCCGGTGGTGGGAGGTCTCGGCAGTGCCGGCGGCGAGGCGGACGGCGCCGGGGCCGCCGATCGCGCGGAACAGCACGCCAAGGCGGACGCGCATGTCGTCCAACCGGACTGCGGCCTCCGGATAATGCCGGTAGGAGGCGGTGTTGCCGACGAGGCGGTGCCAGAGCACGCCGACGAATTCCTCCGGTTCCCAGAATGATGCCATGGCGCCCCTCACCCGATCGTGAGTTCGGCTGTGCGCAGCAGGGCCGCCTTCACCTCGTCGTCGTCGGTCAGCGGCTCCACCATGGCGGCCAGAACCGCCTCGTCGCGCGGCATGCCGGAGCGGATCAGCGTGGCGCAATAGATCAGCAGGCGGGTCGACACACCCTCCTCCAGGTCCTGGCCTTTCAGGGCGCGCAGCGCGTTGGCGAGGCGGACCAGCGGAGCGGCTTGGTCATGCTCCAGCCCGCTTTCCCGCGCGACGATGGCCGTCTCGGCCTCCGGGGCCGGGAAGTCGAAGCTGATGGCGACGAAACGCTGGCGGGTGCTGGGTTTCAGGGATTTCAGGATGTTCTGGTAGCCGGGGTTGTAGGAGACCACCAGCATGAAGTCCGGCGGTGCGTCCAGCGTCTCGCCGGTACGCTCCAGCGGCAGGATGCGTCGGTCGTCGGTCAGCGGGTGCAGCACGACGGTGACGTCCTTGCGCGCCTCCACCACCTCGTCGAGGTAGCAGACGGCGCCCTCCCGCACGGCGCGGGTCAGCGGGCCGTCGACCCACACGGTGTCGCCGCCCTTCAGCAGGTAGCGGCCGGTCAGATCGGCGGCGGTCAGGTCGTCGTGGCAGGACACGGTGTGGAGCGGCCGACCCAGCCGCGCCGCCATATGGGCGACGAAGCGGGTCTTGCCGCAACCGGTCGGCCCCTTCAGCAGCACCGGCAACCGGTTGCGGTGGGCGTGCTCGAACAGCGCCACCTCGTTCCCGGTCGCCGCATAGAAGGGGACCGCCATGCCCTCCGGCCAGGTCGTCATTCAGCCGGAGCCACCGAGGGCCGCGAGCGCCGCGGGAGCTGTTCGCGGGCCGGACCGAACATCGCGTAGAGGAAGAGCAGCACCGACAGCGCCACGACGATGCCGGAGCCGAGCCGCATCCAATAGAACAGAGCCAGCTGTTCCTGCACCTCCATGTAGGTGATGCCCATGACGCGTTGGAGATGGACCTGGACGACGCCGGCGAAGGTCAGGGTGAAGGTCATGAAGGCCATCGCCGAGGTCATGATCCAGAAGCTCCACATGTTGAGCACCTGGTTGTAGGGCGCACGGCCGCGCAGGTTGGGCATGGCATAGGAGATCATCGACAGGTTCAGCATCACATAGGCGCCGAAGAAGGCGAGATGCCCATGCGCCGCGGTGACCTGGGTGCCGTGGCTGTAGTAGTTGACGAAGGACAGGGTGTGCAGGAAGCCCCAGACACCGCCCCCGAAAAAGGCCATCACCGGCGTACCGAGCGTCCACAGGAAGGCAGCCTTGTTCGGGTGGTCGCGCCGCCCCTTCCAGGCCATGGAGAAGGCGAACAGCACCATGGCGAAGAACGGGGCCACCTCCAGCGTCGAGAAGACGGAGCCGATCCACTGCCAATAGCCGGGCGCGCCGATCCAGTAGTAATGATGCCCGGTGCCGAGCAGGCCGGAGAACAGGGCGAGACCGACGATGGCGTAGAGCCATTTCTCCACCACCTCGCGGTCGACGCCGGTCATCTTGATGACCAGGAAGGCGAGGATGGAGGCCATGATCAGCTCCCATACCCCCTCCACCCACAGATGGACGACGTACCACCAGTACAGCTTGTCCACCGCGATGTTGCCGGGATTGTAAAAGGCGAACAGGAAGAAGATCGCCAAGCCCCAGAGTCCGAGCAGCAGCACGTTGGTGACCGCCGTGCGGCGCCCGCGCAGAACCGTCAGCGAGACGTTGTAGAGGAAGATCAGCGCCGCCACGACGATGCCGATCTTGACCCACAGCGGCTGTTCCAGGAACTCGCGCCCGCCATGGATGCCCAGCAAGTAGCTGCCGACCGCCCCAAGCGCGCCGACCATCAGGATCACCAACTGGGCATAGGCCAGCATCGGGCTTTCGATGTCGCGCTCCGCCTCCTCCGGGATCAGGTAATAGGCGGCGCCGAAGAAGCCCAGCAGAAGCCAGACGATCAGCGCGTTGGTGTGGATCATGCGCAGGATGTTGAAGGGCAGGATCTCCGACAGGAAGTTCGGGATCACATAGACGGTTCCAGCCAGGGCCCCGAACAGGATCTGGACACCGAACAGCGCCATGGCGCAGACGAAGTACCAGTAGGCGATGCGTTGCGTGGCGAATCTCATCCGATGGTCCCTCCCTCAGCCCGCGTTGTTCGGTGGCCAGCCCTGGGTCTGAACGCGGCTGGTCCATTCCAGGAAGTTGACCAGATCGTCGAGTTCCTGGTCGGTGAGGTTGAATTGCGGCATCTGGCGGCGCCCTTCGACACCGCTCGGCTGCGATTGCATCCACGCCTTCAGCGCGTCGCGTGCGCCCTGCGGATCGTCGCGTCCGCCATAGCGGACCCACACATTGCCGAGTTCCGGCGCGAAATAGGCACCCTCCCCCAGCAGCGTGTGGCAATTGATGCAGGAATTCTTCTCCCACACATGTTTGCCGCGAATCACGCTCTCGGTCAGCGTCGATTCGTCGGTGCTGACGGTTCGCATGTAATAGTGGCTGTGAGCGGTCAGAAGGACGAAAACCACAAGGAAGAATGCGGAGCCGCCGTAGAAGATGTTTCGCGTGGCCGATTTGGTCAGGCGTTCAGCCATCTTCACCCTCCTTCAGCATGCGCTGTCTCGGGTTGTAACGTGCTGAGTTGACCCTACAACTCAGCCGTGCTCACGGAAGGGTGGCATAGGGGCGACACCAAAGAGTGAAAGGGTTAAGTACTTTGATTTCATTCTTGGCGTCTCCCATCGTTGAACTGCTTGATGGCTTCCGAAAACTCGGCGCCGTTCATTCATCAGGCGATGCTTCCGGATACCGCCTCCAGTGCCTGATCCAAATCCATGAGAAGATCACTTTCTCCTTCCAGGCCGATGGACAGCCGCAGCAGGCTGTCGTCGATGCCTGCCACCCGCCGCGCCTCGGCCCCCATACTGGCATGCGTCATCGTCGCCGGATGGGCTACGAGGCTTTCCACGCCGCCGAGAGACTCTGCGAGTGTGAACAGCCTGACCGATTCCACGAAGCAGCGCGCGCCATCGGCGCCCCCCTTGATGTTGAAACTCAACATCGCGCCAAAACCACGCTGCTGGCGCACCGCAATCGCGTGACCGGGATGGGACGGCAGCCCTGGATAATGCACCGCCTCGACGCAGGGATGGCGATCCAGGAAGTTGGCGATGGCAATGGCGTTGCGCTGCTGGTGCTCCAGCCGGGGAAACAGCGTTCTCACGCCGCGCAACGTCATGTATGCGTCAAATGGCGAGCCGGTGACGCCGGTCGCGTTGGCCCAATCCTCAAGGCCTTTCAGGTCCTGCAGGTCCGCGGCGATGAGGGCTCCCCCCACGACATCCGAATGACCGTTGAGGTATTTGGTCGTCGAATGGATGACGAAGTCCGCACCCAGGGAAATGGGTTGCTGAAGCGCGGGTGAAAGGAAGGTGTTGTCGACGGCGATCTTGGCTCCCACCGCCCTGCCCTGCTCGGCAATCCGGGCAATATCCGTGACCCGCATCAGCGGATTGCTCGGGGTTTCGAGAAGGATCAATGCAGGGCGCCGCTCGAGAGCCGCCGCCAGGCTGGCTTCGACGTTCTGGTCGACGAACACCACATCGAAATGGCCCTTTGCTGCGCGCATGGAGAGCAGACGATAGGTGCCGCCGTAGCAATCATGCGGCGCAACCACCAACTGCCCGGGACTGAGCGTCGTCAGCAGCAGATCGACCGCAGCCATGCCCGTGGCCGTGATCACGGCACCGGCGCCGCCCTCGAGTTTCACCAGTGTATCGGCAAGCTGATCGCGTGTCGGGTTCGCCGTCCGCGAATAGTCGTAAGATCCGGGTTTCTCGAAGCCGGGAAAGCGATAGGTGGTCGACAGGTAGATCGGTGGCGTCACCGCACCGAACGCCGCGTCGCTCCCGATGCCGTTGGCCGCGGCAATGGTCTGCGCAGTTTTGTTGTTTTTCATGCTCAGCCTCTTCGATTGCGTGTTCCAGCCTGCGCCGAAAGCTGAACCACCGGTGCCTTCCGCATTTGCCGGCGTCGTTGCACGGCGATTTACGGCTCTGTGCTCGGCAGTTCGTGACAGATCCTGTGAAGCCTAGGGTGCACTCGCAAAGAGCAACAGCGAATTTCCCCGATGATTCGTATCTGGAATTTCTATGGCTGGCGCTGAGGCCGGTGACGCGATCACATCAGCCTCGCCATCCGGTCCCCTCACTCCGAAAAATTGCAGTTTCTTGTCAACTCAGGGCAAGGCGTTGAGCAGCGCCAGCAGCAGGGGCTTCGTTTTTCTCAGCTCATCCAGGTGGACAGTCGACAGGCCTTCCAGGACGACTTCCGCCTGTGGCGTCAGGACAAGGACCACACGCCGCCGATCGTCGGCACTTTCCTGCCGGATGACCAAATCCGCCTTCACCAGCCTGTCTACCAACTCGCCGGCACTGTGATGGCGAACCAGAAGCTTGTCGGCCAAGTCCCCGATGCTCATTCCACCATCGCCATGCCCTTTGATCGCCAGGATTGCCTGATGCTGCTGCGGAGTAAGGCCGCTGTTCCGGGCCGCGGCTTCACTGAACGCCAGAAAGCGGCGGAGTGTGTGGCGAAACTCGGCCAAGGCTTGATAATCGCTCGACCTGATCAGGCCGTTGACCCGATCCATCCTGCTTCCGGCCGCCAATTCTGCGGCTGTCCTCTCATCGTCGCTCATATCAACCCGACCGTTGTTCCAGCTTGAAATATATCGGATCACGATATAAACGCAAGGAACGGCACGGGCGGCCAGTACCGCCGCTCACCCCGGATCGCCCGCATTTCCCCAACTCATTGGCTTTCTGCATGCTCCCGTCCTCAAGGGTTCAAGACCGTACGGCGCCGTCCAAGATGCTTGCCGACTTCACCACCGATCGCCGCGTCCTGATGCTGATCGCCATGACCCTATTCGTCGGCAGCGGAGGGGCGGTGGCGGCCTGGGCGCTGATCAAGCTGATCGCCCTGGTCACCAACGTGGTGTGGTTCGGCCGCCTCAGCACCGCCGACATGTCGCTGGGCGTGTTGGAGCCGTCGCTGTGGGTGGTGGCTGCTCCCGCCCTTGGCGGGTTGGCGATCGGACTGATGGCCCGCTTCGGCAGCGACAAAATCCGTGGCCACGGCATTCCGGAAGCCATCGAAGCGATCCTGATCGGCGGAAGCCGGCTGCAGCCGAAGGTGGCCGTTCTGAAGCCGGTGTCGTCGGCGCTCTCGATCGGAACCGGTGGTCCTTTCGGAGCCGAGGGCCCGATCATCATGACGGGCGGCGCGATCGGCTCGCTTTTCGCCCAATGCTTCCATCTGAGCGCCGCAGAGCGCAAGACACTGCTGGTCGCCGGCGCCGCGGCCGGCATGACCGCGATCTTCGGCACACCCGTTGCCGCGCTGCTGCTCGCGGTCGAACTCCTTCTGTTCGAATGGAAGCCGCGCAGTTTCCTTCCGGTGGTTGCCGGCTGCCTGATTTCGGCCGCCTGGCGCCCCCTGCTGTTCGGCACCGGCCCCCTGTTTCCTTTCACGGGACCGGTCGCTCTCCCCTGGTGGGGGCTGATTGCGTGCATCGGCCTTGGCATCGTCGCCGGTCTGCAATCCGGGCTGATGACGATCATGCTCTACAAGGTGGAGGACCTGTTCGATCGGTTGCCCATCCATTGGATGTGGTGCCCGGCGATCGGCGGGATCGTTGTCGGCTTGGGCGGCTTGATCGAACCGAGGGCGATGGGCGTCGGCTATGACGTGATCCGCGACCTGCTGACACCTGGAACCGGAGTGCGCGAGGTCTTGGGTGTTCTGGTCGTCAAGCTGATCATCTGGGTCGTGGCGTTGGGTTCCGGCACGTCCGGCGGCGTGCTGGCGCCACTGCTGATCCTGGGCGGAGCCTCCGGATGGCTGGTTGGACTGGCTCTGCCCGGCGACCCGTCATTGTGGGCATTGCTCGGGATGGCGGCGATGATGGGTGGAACGATGCGCTCGCCGCTCACCGGGATCGTTTTCGCCGTTGAACTCACCGGCAACCTCGACACCCTGTTGCCACTGCTGGCGGCGACCGCCGCGTCCTACGCGGTGACCGTCCTGCTGCTGAAGCGTTCGATCCTGACCGAGAAGATCGCACGCCGTGGCCATCACCTCACACGCGAATACAGCATCGACCCGTTCGAGCTTCTACGAACCTCGGACGTGATGGTGACGGCGGTCGACACCTTGCCGGCGACGATGACGGTGGACGAGGCCGTCGCCTTTTTCACGACCGCCGAACACCGCCATAAATCCTATCCGCTGGTCGACCGCGAAGGTCGCGTGATCGGCATGGTGGGGCGCACCGACGTCCTGCGCTGGACCGGTTCGGACCAGGATGGTGGAGCGACCCTCGACGATGCCCTATCCGACCGGTCGATGGTCGTGGCGCATCCCGACACGGTGCTGGGCCGCTTGGTTGACCTGATGATCAAGCATGATGTCAGCCGGGTGCCGGTCATCGATCCGGTCAGCCGTCGTCTTCTGGGCCTCGTCTCCCGCAAGGACCTGTTCAAGTTCAGGAGCAACACGACCGAACTGGAAAATAAGCGCGCCGCATATTTCGGCCGTTCCCGGCAGCGGACCAGCGCTTAGCCGGCGGCTTTTGCCCTCGACCTAAAAACAAGCAAACAAGACGTGAGAAGACTGCGCCATGGAGACATCACGCTTTTCCGACCTTTCGCTCTCCATCCAGGAGCAGCACCGCCTCGGTCACGCTCTGCTCCATGCCGCCGCGGATGCGATTGTCTATTCAGACCGCAATGGCGTGATCCGCTTCTGGAACGCGGGAGCGGAGCGCATCTTCGGGTTCAGTGAAACTGAGGCGCTGGGGCAAAGCCTGGACATCATCATTCCCGAACGTCAACGCGACCGGCACTGGGAGGGCTATGACCGGGTCATAGCGAGCGGGCAGACCCACTATGGAAAAGGTGATCTGCTGTCGGTTCCCGCCTTGCATAAGGATGGTCACCGCATCTCGATCGAGTTCACGATCATTCCGGCCTACAACGACCAGGGCATCGTGGTGGGCATGGCATCGGTGATGCGTGACGTAACGACCCGCTTCGAGGAGATGAAGGCGCTGCGGAGGCAACTGGCCGGCCGCTAGTCCGCGGCGACGGCGTCGGCCAACTCCGCATCGACTATGACGGCGCCGTCTGCTTGACGGCCGATCTGGTCGCCGGCGCCGATGTCCCGGCCTCCAGCGGCATCATGGCCTGGATACCGAAACTGGGTTGTTGGCTCTCGTAACGGCAATCCACCGCCGCAAACCAAAAGCCCGATTGCCATTGAAAGTCTGTCACCCCCAATTCCGGATGGGCCGCCGCCGCGGGTGGAACTGGGGGTGACAGGCCTCAAGACACCGCTGTTCACCGAGGGTCAAAGCGGGTCGAGCAGTCGCGGGCCCGGGCCGGAGGCGGAGAGCACGTCCCAGGGATTCCGCAAAGGACAGTCACTGATCGACAGACAGCCACACCCGATACAATGGTCAAGTTCATCGCGAAGCCGTGCGAGCTTGGTGATCCGATCGTCCAGCTCATCGCGCCACGCACTTGACATCCTCCTCCAGTCCTCGGCTGTCGGCGAACGGTCCTTGGGCAATACGTCAAGGGCCGCCGCAATCGACCCCAGGGAGAGGCCGAGCCGTTGCGCAACCTTTATGACGGCAACCCGGCGAAGGACATCCCGGGTATAGCGACGCTGATTGCCATCACTGCGCCAGCTTTTTATCAGGCCTCTGTGCTCATAGAAGTGGAGTGTCGAAACCGCGACTCCTGAACGTTTTGCCACATCGCCTACGCTGAGATCCCGATCGTAGGTCACTGGATCGAGCATGGCCGGTCTCATCCCTTGTTGATCTGATGTCAGCTTGATCCGATGTCAGTCGGAAGCGGCTGATGGAACCTCCGCTGCGCCGACGGCGTCGGCTCGATGGCCATGGTCAGAGGAGGCCGGCCGCACGGGCCCACTTGTATTTGGCACCCAGCACGGCAACCGGCGTTTCGGTGGTATAGGGATAAGCGACGATGCCGTGTTCATAGAGGTAGGCGGCGGCCTCCTCCACCTGGACGTCGCCGGCCAGCGAGGCGACGATCGGCTTCTCGATTCCCTTCGCCTTCATCTCTTCCTTAACGTCGACGACGAGTTGGGCGAACACCATCGGCGGCGTGATGATCGTGTGCCAATAGCCCAGGATCAGGGAATGGATGCGGTCATCCTCCAGACCGAGGCGGATGGTGTTCTTGTAGGTGGTCGGCGGCTCGCCCCCGGTAATGTCCACCGGATTGCCGGCGGCCCCGAAGGGCGGGATGAACTTGCGGAACGCCGTGTCGAGATCGGGAGGCATCGTCATCAGCGACAGGCCGTTGTCCACGCAGGCGTCCGACAGCAGCACGCCGGATCCGCCGGCCCCGGTGATGATGACGACATTCTCGCCCTTCGGCGTCGGAAGCACCGGAATGCCGCGGGCGAACTGAAGCAGATCCTGAAGGCTGCGGGCGCGGACGACGCCGCTCTGAGCCAGGACATCCTCATAGATCTTGTCGTTGCCGGCGAGCGCGCCGGTGTGGGAACTGGCCGCCCGCGCCCCCATCGAGGTGCGGCCGGCTTTTAGCACGACCACCGGCTTCTTCTTGGACACCCGCTTGGCGGCATCCGCAAAGGCCCGACCGTCCTTCAGATCCTCGCAATGCATGGCGACGACCTGGGTGTTGTCATCCTGCTCGAAGAAGTAAAGCAGGTCGTCCTCGTCGATGTCCGACTTGTTGCCGAGACCGACGATGGCCGAAACGCCCATCTTGGCCGAGCGGCTGAAGCCGATGATCGCCATGCCGATGCCGCCGGATTGCGAGGAGAGGGCCGCTTTGCCCTGCACGTCATACGGCGTGCAGAAGGTGGCGCAGAGATTCTTTGGCGTATAATAGAAGCCGTAGATGTTCGGCCCCATCAGGCGCACGTCGTATTTGCGGGCGATCTCGACGATGGCGTCCTGCCCCTCGACATTGCCCGTTTCAGCGAAACCGGAGGGGATCAGCACGGCGCCGGGGATGCGCTTTTCACCAACCTCGGTCAGGGCCTGCGCGACGAATTTGGCCGGGATGGCGAAGACCGCCACATCGATGTCGCCGGGCACGTCCTTGACGCTTCGGTAGGCCTTGTAGCCCAGGATGTCGTCGGCCTTGGGGTGGATCGGGTAGATTTTCCCCTTGTAGCCCCCGTTGATGAGGTTCTTCATCACCGAGTTGCCGATCTTCCCGTCTTCCGACGAGGCGCCGATCACCGCCACCGCGTCCGGCTTCATGATGCGGTTCATCTGCCGCACGATCTGGTCCGGCTCCGGCCGGTAGCGCGGCGTCTTCGCTTCGAAGTCCAGGACCACGCGCACGTCGGCGGCGATGGCGCCGTCCTCGCGGGCGAAGACCGGGTTCAGGTCGAGTTCCACGATCTCCGGCACCTCGTCGACAAGGCGGGAGACGTTGACGATCAGGTCGGCGAGAGCGGCGCGATCGACCGGCTTGCCGCCGCGCACCCCTTTCAGCATATCCGCGGCCTGGATGCCGTCCAGCATCGACAGCGCGTCCTCCCGCGTCACTGGCGCCAGGCGGAAGGTGATGTCCTTCAGCACCTCGACCAGCACGCCGCCGAGGCCGAAAGCGACAAGTTTGCCGAAGCTCTGATCGGTGATCGAGCCGACGATGACCTCGGTCCCGCCCGTCACCATTTGTTGGACCTGAAGGCCGACCAACTCGGCTTTCGGATCGTAGGCGCGGGCACGATCCATGATGGTCTTGTACCCGTTGCGCACCGCATCGGCGTCGGGAACGCCGACCAGCACGCCGCCGGCTTCCGTCTTGTGCAGGATCTGCGGCGACACGATCTTCATCACCACCGGAAACCCCATGCCTTCGGCGAGCCGAACGGCGTCATCGGCGCTGCGGGCCAGTCCTTCGCGCGGCACCGGAATGCCGTAGAGATCGCAAAGTTCCTTGGCTTCCGGTGCGGTCAAGGAGGTACGGCCTTCGGCCTTCGCGGCATCGAGAAGGCGGCGCACCACCTCGGTCGGGCGTCCGACGCGGGCCGGATCGATTAGAACAGTCATAATGGTCCCTCTCCTGTCTGTCAGTCTGGAATCCCGCAGGGCGGGCAGAGGCGAACGGTCGTTGGAAGGGGCGGAGTCTCGGTGCATGTTTTTTTGGGTCGCCGGTGCTGATTGCCCGGTCTTAATCGGCGGCGATGCGCGTCTGGGCCGGCCCCAGCGCGCCGCTTTCATGCGCCTGGATGATGCTCTGCTGATCAAAGCCCAGCACATCGCGCAGAATTTCGTCGGTGTGCTCGCCCAGCAGCGGCGAGCGGGTGACTTCCGTCGGGCTGTCGGACAGCTTGATCGGGTTGCCGACCGTCAGGTAGCTGCCGCGGGTCGGATGCTCCACTTCGACCAGCGTGCCGGTGGCGTAGAGCGACTTGTCCTCGGCGATTTCCTTCATCGACAGGATCGGGCCGCAGGGAATGTCGTGCTTGTTGAGGATCTCCATGACCTCGAACTTGGTCAGGGTCTTGGTCCATTCCTCGATGGTCGCGAAGATGCTCATAAGGCGCGGCAGACGGGCCACCGGGGTGGCGTAGTCGGGATCGGTGATCCACTCTTCCTTGCCGATGACCTTGCAGATCGACTTCCAAACCGGAGCCTGGGCGATGAAGTAGATGTAGGCGTTGGGATCCGTCTCCCAGCCCTTGCACTTCAGGATCCAGCCCGGCTGGCCACCGCCCGAGGCGTTGCCGGCGCGCGGCACCGTGTCGCC
>NZ_LGQY01000055.1:0-20213 GCF_003116065.1 Azospirillum sp. TSO5
AGACCTGCAAGCTCAACGGTGTCGAGCCGTTCGCCTACCTGCGCGACGTCCTGGAGCGCATGGTGAACGGCTACCCCGCCAGCCGCCTCGCCGATCTCCTCCCCTGGAACTGGAAGCCCGCTGTCAACGCCTGATCCGGTGCGATCACGCCTCGCTTACGCCTGAAGCGCCGGCACCGCCAGCCGCCGTGTGGATCAACCCGCCGGCCGAGCCGAAGGCGAGCTGATGCTCAGTCCTGTCATCCCGGTGTTCGGCTGGAGATCGGCGATCCCGCCGTCCCGGCCTGCCATCCAACACGCCGGCGCGCGAGGGGGAGGGCAAGGCTCTTCTCGAGGGACCCGCCCCACAGGGCGGGATGGAAGGTCCTTGTGCGACCTGAGCCCGCCGGCATCCTGCAAGCGGACGGACGCGGCAACCAGTTTGCTGGCGCCTCCGATCACCCAAGTTTCCCGAGATTGAACTCAAATCTCGGCTGTCTCATTCGCGTTGACACGTTCCGACCCGGGCGATCGCCCGGCGCTCGACCTTCCAGGTGCGGGCGGCATAACGAAACCTGCCGAAGCGCCGGACCCTGTTCGCCTCGCCGGCGAGCCAGCCCATCGCGGCGTCCTCGGCCAAGTCGGTGACCCCCCCGAGCAGACCCGTGTTGCCGCCCAAGCCAAAAACGTAGCCGACGCGGTTTCGTTCGCACTAGGGCGTGTCGTCAGTTGAGCCAGATGACCGCCGAGACGAGGTAAACGGCGGCCAGAAAGGTGCTGGCAAGCTTGTCGTAGCGGGTGGCGATGGCCCGGAAGCCTTTCAGCTTGTTGAAGAATCGCTCGACGAGATTGCGTTCGCGGTACAAGGCGAAGTCGGTGTCGCGGGCGATCCGCCGATTCGCCTTGGAGGGGATGACGGGGACGATGCCGCGCTCGGCCAAGGCGGTGATCACGGCGTCACCGTCGTAGGCCTTGTCGGCGATGACGGCCCGGGGAGCGACCTGTGCGAGCAACGGCAGGGCTTGGCTGAAGTCGGAAACCTGACCGGCGGTCAGGGCGATCGCCACCGGGTTGCCCAAGGCGTCCACGACGGCATGGATTTTCGTCGTCAGCCCGCCGCGGGAGCTGCCTATGGCTTGCTCGGCCCCCCTTTTTTGCGGGCCCCGGTGCTGTGCTGGTGGGCGCGGACGACGGTCGCGTCGAGCATCATGTATTCGTTGTCACTGCCCTCGGCCAGGGCCTTGAAAACGCGTTCGAACACGCCGCTTTCGCACCAGCGGCGGTAACGGCGGTGGGTGTTCTTCCAGTCGCCGAAACGGGCGGGGAGATCGCGCCACGGAATGCCCGCCCGGTAACGGTACAACACCGCGTCGACGAACAGGCGGTTATCCTTCGCCGTGCCGCCGACATGCCCGGTGCGCCCCGGCAGAAAATCTTGGATCCGCTCCCACTGGTCATCGCGCAAAGCATAGCGTCGCATCGGTCGGCCCTCCCGTCAGCCGACCCTCTATGAATCACGCATTCCGCCCGCTGGGAATCCCTTAACTGACGACACGCCCTAACCCATGGCCCGATGGCGGCCGTAGTGGCTGTCGCCGCACACCAGGATAACGACGCGCGGCCATCGGGCACGGATGGCCCGCACGACGTGGCGCAGCACCAGCGCCACCTCGGAGCCGTCCGGCGTCTTGCCGGGGCGCAGGATGACGGCGACCGGCTTGCCGGTGGTCGCCTCGTAGATGTGCATCGGCAGGAAGCAGCGCCCGTCGTAGTGGGCGTGGAACAGCGAGACCTGCTGGGCACCGTGGACGCGGTCCTCGATGTCATCAATGGAACTCCGTTGATCCGTTCTGAGACTGCCTCAGCGCCAGAATCTTATACGAGTTCAGCGTCTTAACCTCGTGCCCGCCGCCCGCAGGGTCACGTTCACGCCTGAATAGTTTCGCGGGCTAAGCGATCAGCAATTTTGTTCTCGACGCGATGAGCTGGTCGATGCTCTTCAGGAAGACCTGCAGGATGGGCGAGGGATTGTCCGCTCGATAGCCTGCGGCGATCTCGATCACAGGCGCGTTGCCGGTGAGCGGCCGGCTGACCAGAGAGCGCGGCAGCAAGGGTTCCACATAGGCAGGCAGCAGCGTGACTCCACCGGTGGACGCCACCAGCGAGATCCCGGTGGCGATGCCGTCCAGCGCGTGGACCGGCGATACGACCACGCCACGCTCCCGCAGATAGCGGTCCACGATGTCGCGTAGCACATGTGGGGTGTCGGTGTAGCCGATGAAGGAGTCCGGATCGATGTCGCGCACGTCGATGGCGGAGCAGGCGGCCAGGGGATGGTCCCGCGGTAGGATGACCAGGATCGGCTCATGCGCGATGACCTTGTAGGAGACGTCCGGCTGCGGTTCGAGCCGGCAGAAGCCGAGATCGATCTCGCCTCGCTGGATGGCCTCGCCGATGTCGGGCGAGAAGTCGCTCGAGATCCGGAAGTCGATGTCCTTCAACTGCCCCCGCAGCACGTGAGTGACGTGCGACAGCCATTCGACCTCCTGGCCGGTCAGGAAGCCTACCGAGAAGCTGGATTTGGGCGGCCTGACGACCCGCCGCGCCGCGGCGACCGCGTCGGCCGCCGCCTGCAAGGTCACGCGCGCATGATCCAGGAAGACGCGTCCGGCCGGCGTTAGCTCGACGCCGCGGGAGCTTCGCACCAGGAGCTGGGCGCCGACCTCCTGCTCCAGGTCGCGCAGCTGGCGGCTCAGTGACGGCTGCGCCGTGTGCAGACGCCGTTCAGCGGCGACCGTGAGGCTCCCCTCCTCGGCCACGGCGACGAAGTAGCGGAGGTGACGGAGTTCCATCCTGTGCGACGCCTGCCAGTTCCATCCCGCCAGGTCCATGCCTGAAAGGTATGGACGATACATAAATGAAGTCGTTCCCAAGGGGCAAGTGGCAGGATATCAAGGGGGTGCAAACACGCGATCGCTGCCGCCCAGGCATGGCGGACAGGTGATGGCCCGCCTCCTGCCGGCGGCATTCCGTGTCCATCTTCCGCAATTGACGTCCGCGCAACCGATGTCCGGTCCTGGAACTCCACGATGTTCGAAGATCCCTTCGCCTCGCTGTCGTTCATCGCCGGCCCGGCCATCCTGACCAATGCTTGCGCCATCCTGCAGAACGGAGCCACCACTCGCTTCAATCTGGCGATCGCCCAATGGCGCGACTTCCGTGCTTCGGTCGGCGCCGGAGACGACCGCATCGCTTTGCAATATGCCGACCCCGAGGCGGCGGTCGTGCTCGCCGGCCGGCAGGTCCGGCTGCAGCTCCGCGGGATGGCGCTGCTCAACAGCGCGGTGGCCCTGCTCAGCGCCACCGCGACCTTCTTACTCGAGAGTGCCTGCGGCTGGGCGCTGATCCGCCTGCACCGGGGCGGAGACGGCTCCGCAGCGGCCCTGCCCCTACCCACTCACACACATCCGGCAACGGGAGACGTGCAATGTCCACCATTTCAATCGTGACCGGCGGCAGCCGCGGCCTCGGCCGCAACACCGCCCTCGGCATCGCCCGGCGCGGCGGCGACGTGATCCTCACCTACCGCAGCAAGGCCGCGGAGGCCGACGCCGTCCTGGCGGAAATCCGGGCGCTCGGACGGCGGGCGGCGGCGTTGCAGCTCGACACCGCCGATATCTCCGGCTTCCCCAACTTCGCTGGACGCGTCCGTTCCACCCTGGAAGGCTGGGGCCGCGACCGCTTCGACCATCTGATCAACAACGCCGGCCACGGGGAGATGGCCGCCTTCGCCGAAACCAGCGAGGCGCAGTTCGACATGCTCTTCAACGTCCATGTGAAGGGCGTCTTCTTCCTGACTCAGGCCCTGCTGCCGCTGCTGGCGGACGGCGGCCGGATCGTGAATTTCTCCTCCGGCCTGACCCGGGTGTCCTATCCCGGCTTCTCGGCCTATTCGGCGGCCAAGGGCGCCGTCGAGATCCTGACGCTCTATCTGGCCAAGGAACTCGGCGCCCGCGGCATCACCGCCAACGCGGTGGCACCCGGCGCCATCGAGACCGACTTTCTCGGCGGGGCGGTGCGCGACACCCCGGCCTACAACGAGGCTTTCGCGACGATGACCGCGCTGGGCCGTGTCGGGGTGCCTGACGACATCGGCCCGGCGGTGGCGAGCCTGCTCGGTCCCGACAACCGCTGGGTCACCGCCCAGCGCATCGAGGTCTCCGGCGGCCAGAACATCTGAGCCCCGTCCCCAAGCCAAGCAAGACGGAAAGCCGTGATGACACGCATCCTGATGGTCCTGTCTGCGGCGGACAAATGGACCCGAAGCGACGGCTCGATCTATGAGAGCGGCGTCTGGGCCGAGGAGTTCGTCGTCGTCGACGAAACCCTGATCCAGGCCGGCTTTCAGGTCGACATCGCGACGCCGGGCGCGAAGCGGCCGATCATTACCGCGGCTATCTCGCCCGCAGCGCGGCGCGGCTGGAGCAGCCGCAGGTCCTGGCGGAAATCGACGTGGACACCTATGACGCGGTGGTCATGCCCGGCGGCCACGGGCCGGTCGAGGATCTCTACAAGGACCCGCACATGGGCCGCATCCTGGTCCGGGCCGACCGCGCGTCGAAGCTGATCGCCTCCGGTGTCACCCATAGCGTCAGGTCGAGCCTCGCCGAAGCCCAGTCCATCCATAGCAACAAGGCTTCGATATCCGAGGTCTCGACCGTGAGCTCAAGTGTGTGTTCGGCGGACACTTACGGTCTGCTGGTTTCATTATTCTTCTTCGCTCGCTCCTTCTTCGCTTGATCGTGATGCCACTTGATGGCGAAGAACATGCCCGTGCCTAACACGATAATCTTGAATGGAAAGAAGACCAAAGGAAACCAATCATACATTTTGAACATCTCCAAGTTATGACCCTAGCTGTCGTCAGAGGAGCCTGACGGCAGTCAGGTCGAGCGCGAGTCTTTTTCTGCGGGCGGGGCCGCAAGCGGCTGGGTTGGCGCGGCCGTACCGAAACGGGCTTCCTCGGCCTTGTAGAAGTACCGGCGGGCCACCAGCCAACCCTTCAACGGCCGCAAGAGCGGAATACAGGTCAGCAACAGGAACGGCAGGGTCGTGACGGGGTGCACCCAGTAAGGGAGCTTAAACTTTGCCTCGATCCAAAGCGCCAGGATGACCGTGGGAATGCAGACGAGGCAGATGACGAAGAAGGCGGGGCCGTCAGCAGGATCGGCGCAGGAGTGGTCCAGACCACAGACCTCGCAGTGGGAGCGCAGCTTTGGAAAGCCGCTGAACAGATGACCCTGGCTGCAGCGTGGGCAGTGACCACGCAGACCGGTGCCGAGAGGGGGAAGAGGCGGCCACTCCTGTTCGGATGACATCGCGTGTTCCTTCGGGAGGCAATGGCAAGCAAGGCCTGCATGCAATGCGCGATCGTATGCTCCGATGATGCCTGCAATGTCAACCCAAATGCATGCAATGTGCCGACGGAATTCATACAATCACGGACGATGTGGCAGGTGCTTCGGCCAGAAGGTCGGCCACTTGCCGCAATGCCTCGCGCAGACCCTGGCGGTCCTTCGGAGCGCCGAGCGCGACACGGACAGCCTCCGGCGGCGTTGACACGGCAAAGGCATCGTCTGCAGTCACGGCTGTAGCCGCCCTTTATTCATCAAGGCTACATGGCTTGTGGATCGGCTTCGCCGTGTTGCATGGATGCGGTGGGTGTCATAGGTCACGCTCCGATCTGGCTGTCCGCTATGCCGCACAAGGCCAATGCCGCTCGTCGCCATCACATTCCGCGAACGAAGCGCACCGTGACGAATTGGTCCGAGTATGACGCTGCCCTGTGTCAGCACGGCAGCCCGACGGTCTGGTTTTCGGAAGAGGCGCTCGAGGGGTGGAAGGCGGCGGCGCGCCGAATGCCGGGTGGACAGGCAAGCTATTCGGACCTCGCTATCACCACCGCGCTCATGTTGCGCGCCGTGTTCCGGCTGGCGCTGCGCCAGACCGAGGGGCTGATGGGATCCGTCCTGCACCTGCTCGGACTTCGTCTGGTCCCCGCGCCGGAGGAGATCATCCGCCGCAAGACCGTCCGCATTACCCCATGAGAAACGCCACGGGGAGGACACGATGAAGACTGGTTCCGTTGCAAAGCTTGACGGTGGTCGCGGAGGTCCGGCCGCCTTTGCAACGCGATCGCCGGTGAGGCGAGGACATTCCCACCTGGGAGTCACCAAAGCTTAACGGGAGTGAACGGGCGCTTGGGCGTAGAGAGGCTTCCTGTAACGGGGCGGCGGGCAACTGCCGCTCCCGCGGCAAACACGCCACTCCAGGACGTCTCTAAACTCCGCCCATTCGACCACGGGAGCTCCATGATGATCCGCCGCACCACTCTGCTTGGGACTTGTGCGCTTGCGCTGCTGGCCGCCGTCGCGTCCGCCGCTGAAGCCGGGGCAGCCACCCGCCTGTCCGTCTACACCGCTCTGGAGAATGAACAGCTCGCCCCTTACAAGAAGGCGTTCGAGGCTGACAACCCCGGCATCGAGATCGAATGGGTGCGCGATTCCACCGGCGTCGTCACCGCCAAGCTGCTGGCCGAGAAGGACAATCCCAAGGCCGACGTGGTGTGGGGCCTCGCCGCCTCCAGCCTGATGATCCTGGATGCCCAGGGCATGCTGATGCCCTACCAGCCCAAGGGGGCCGAGGCGCTCAAGCCGAGCTTCCGCGACGCCAAGACCCCGCCGGCCTGGGTCGGGATGGATGCCTGGATGGCGGCGATCTGCTTCAACACGGTCGAGGCCGAGAAGAAGAAGCTGCCGAAGCCGACCTCCTGGGCCGACCTGCTGAAGCCGGAATACAAGGGCCAGATCGTCATGCCGAACCCGGCCTCGTCCGGCACCGGCTTCCTGGCTGTGTCCGGCTGGCTGCAGACCATGGGGGCGGACAAGGGCTGGTCCTACATGGACAAGCTGAACGACAACGTCGCGCTCTACACCCATTCGGGCTCCAAGCCCTGCAAGATGGCGGCGGCCGGCGAATATCCCATCGGCATCTCGATCGAATACACCGGCGCCCAGCAGAAGACCAAAGGTGCGCCGATCGACGTGATCCTGGCCTCCGAAGGCGTGGGCTGGGAGATGGAGGCGACGGCCATCGTCAAGGGCACCCAAAAGGCCGAGGCCGCCAAGGCGCTCGCCGACTGGGCGGCGAGCCGCAAGGCGAACGAGGAATATGTGAACTTCTATCAGGTCACCGCCCATCCCGGCGTGACCAAGGAGACGCCGAATTATCCGAAGAACGCGGAGCCGGCGATGATCAAGACCAACGACTTCGCCTGGGCCGCCGCCAACCGCGACCGCATCCTGGCGGATTGGGAAAAGCGCTACGGCGCCAAATCCGAACCGAAGAGCTGAGGCCAGGGAAAAACCTGGTCGAGCCGACGGGCGGGTGCCGTGGGCGCCCGCCCGTTCTTTCCGTTTTCCGCCGGGACAGTCCGCCAATGACCGCCGAGCCCCATCTCCGCCTGGACTCCATCGTCAAAAATTTCGGGACCTTCATCGCGTTGAAGGGCGTATCGCTCGACATCCGGCGCGGCGAGTTCATCTGCTTCCTCGGGCCGTCCGGCTGTGGCAAGACCACGCTTTTGCGGGTGATCGCCGGGCTCGACCCGCAGAGCGGCGGAGCGGTGTGGCTGGGCGACCGCGACGTGTCGCGCCTGCCGCCGTCGGCGCGCGATTACGGCATCGTCTTCCAATCCTATGCGCTGTTCCCGAACCTGACCGTGCACAGGAACGTCGCCTATGGCCTGAAGCTCGGCCGGGCCGCCGAACGGGCGCGGGTGGAGGGGTTGCTGGCGCTGGTCGGCCTGCCCGACGCCGGACCGAAATATCCAGCGCAGCTTTCCGGCGGCCAGCAGCAGCGGGTGGCGCTGGCCCGCGCGCTGGCGCCTTCCCCCGGCCTGCTTCTGCTGGACGAGCCGTTGTCGGCCTTGGACGCGCGGGTGCGGCTGCATCTGCGGCGCCAGATCCGCGAGCTGCACCGCCGGCTGGGCATCACCACGATCATGGTCACCCACGACCAGGAGGAGGCGCTGACCATGGCCGACCGCATCGTGGTGATGAACAACGGCGTGATCGAACAGGTCGGCGCGCCCGACGAGGTCTATCGCCGGCCAGCCAGCCCCTTCGTCGCCGATTTCGTCGGAGCGATGAACTTCCTGCCGGGCGTGCTGGAGGCGCCGGGACGGGTGCGGCTGGGTGACCATGGTTTCGAGTGCGGCTTCGAGTGCGATGGCGACGATCTGGCGTCTACAGCCCCCGGTGCCGCCGTGACCGTCTGCCTGCGGCCGGAGGACGTGCAGGTGCGCGCGGCCGGCGGCGCCAACACACTGGAGGCGGTGATCGAAAGCCTGGAATTCCTCGGCCCCTTCCACCGTGCCCGGCTGGCCGCCGACGGGTTGGGCGAGGCCCGCGTCACCGCCGACCTGTCGGCCAATCTGGTGCGCGACCTCTCGCTGGAGTCTGGCCGCCGGCTGGCGGTGACCCTGCCGCGCGAGCGGCTGCGCGTGTTCGAGGCCGTGCGATGAGCCTCGTCAAAGCTGAGACGGCAAAGCCGGCCTTCTTCACCGTTCGCCAATTCGGCCGCCAATCCGGCCGGCCGGTGGAGCCGGGCGAACGTTGGCTTTTCGGGATGGGAATGGGCGGAATCGCGCTGTTCCTGGCGCTGTTCGTCCTGCTGCCGCTGTGTGCGGTGTTCCTGCGCAGCGTCTATGATCGCGACGGCGCTTTCGTCGGACTCGCCAACTTCGCCGCCTTCCTGGAGGCGCCTACGCTGGTGCGGTCGGTGGTCAACACCCTGACGCTGTCGCTGCTGACCACGGCCATCACGGTGGCGCTGGCCTTCCTCTACGCCTTCTGCCTCACCCGCACCCATATGGCGGGCAAGGGGCTGTTCCGGCTGTTGGCGCAGATCCCACTGCTGGCGCCATCGCTGCTGCCGGCCATCGCGCTCGTCTATCTGTTCGGGAACAAGGGCATCCTGCGCGGCCTGCTGATGGGCGAGAGCATCTATGGCCCCATCGGCATCGTGATGGGCGAGGTCTTCTACACCTTCCCGCATGCGGTGATGATCCTGACCGTGGCGCTGTCGACCTCCGACGCCCGGCTCTATGAGGCGGCTGAGGCGCTGGGCGCCGGCGCCTGGAAGCGCTTCGCCACCATAACCCTACCCGGCGTGCGCTATGGCCTGATCTCCGCCATCTTCGTGGTGTTCACGCTGGTGGTCACTGATTTCGGCGTGCCCAAGGTGATCGGCGGCTCCACCAACATGCTGGCGACCGACGTCTACAAGCAGGTGGTGGGCCTGCAGAATTTCGGCATGGGGGCGGTGGTCGGCATCGTCCTGCTTCTGCCGGCGGTGCTGGCCTTTATCGCCGACTGGTTCGGCCAGCGCCGGCAGATGGCTCTGCTGTCCGCCCGCTCGGTGCCGTTCCAGCCGCGGGTGAGCCCGGTCGGCGACCGGCTGGCCTTGCTGTTCTGCACGCTGATCGGCGGCCTGCTGCTGGGCCTGCTCGGTGTGGCGGGCTTCGCCTCCATCGTCACCTTCTGGCCCTATAACCTGACGCCGACGCTGGCGAACTACGACTTCGCCCAGTTCGACGCGGCAGGCTGGAGCAGCTACGCCAACAGCCTGATCCTGGCCTTCTGGACCGCGCTGGTCGGGACCGCCATCGTTTTCACCGGCGCCTGGCTGGTGGAGCGGGCACCGGGACGCGCGGCGATGAAGGGGACGGTCCGGCTGATGGCGATCCTGCCGCTGGCGGTGCCTGGCATGGTCCTGGGGCTGGCCTACATCTTCTTCTTCAACGCGCCGTGGAACCCGCTGGGCTGGCTCTATCACGGCATGGCGATCCTGGTGCTGGCGACGGTGGCGCATTTCTACACCGTCAGCCACCTGACCGCCGTCACCGCCCTGAAGCAGCTGGATGCCGAATTCGAAGCGGTGTCGGCCAGTCTGAAGGTGCCGGTGTGGTCAACCTTCCTGCGGGTCACGGTGCCTTTGTGCCTGCCGGCCATCCTCGACATCGCCATCTACTTCTTCGTCAATGCGATGACCACGGTGTCTGCGGTGGTCTTCCTCTATTCCCCGGAAACCAAGCCGGCCTCGGTCGCCGTGCTGAACATGGACGACGCCGGCGAGGTGGCGGGGGCCGCCGCCATGGCGATGATGATCGTGCTCACCTCCGCCGCGGTGCGGGCGCTGCATGCCCTGCTGTCGCGGGCGTTGCAGGCACGGACCCAGGCATGGCGGCGCCGCTGAGCCCGCCGGCCTCGGCCGCCACCTCCCGCGCCAGATCAAGAAACGCCCGCACCACCGCCAGCCGGCGGCGTTCGCGCAGGCAGACCACATATTCGTCCATCTCGACCTCGGCACCGGCGATCGGCAGCAGGACCAGCCGGCCGTCGCCGGTGAATTCGGCGGCGGAGGTGAAGCCGATGCCAAGCCCCGCCGCCACCGCCTCCACCACCGCCTCGCGGCTTTGAATCTCGATGACGGCGGCGGGCGTGACCTCCGCCGCCGCCAGCGCCCGCTCGATCAGCCGGCGGGTCATCGATCCCGGTTCCCGCAGCACCAGCCGCTCCGTCGCCAAGTCGGTCAGCGCCACCGCCCGGCGCCGCGCCAGCGGATGCGCCTTCGGCACCAGCGCCCGCACCGGATCGCGCCGCAGGGGCAGCACATAAAGCCGCGAATCCCCCGGCACGTCGGCCAACACCGCAACGTCGATGCGCGTTTCCATCAACCCTTCCAGCATGCTGCGGGAATTGCCGACCGCCAGCGTCACCGTCGGCCCCGGATGGGCACGGGTGAAGCGGGCGATCAGCGGCACCGCATGGAACGGCCCGTCCGCTCCCACCGCCAGCGTGCCGCCATCCAGATGCCGCACCCCGGCCAGCAGTTCCATCGCCTCCTGCTCCGCCGCGAACAGGCGGCGAGTGACGGCGAACAGCGCCGTGCCGACCTCGGTCAGCGCCACCTGACGGTTGCTGCGGTCGAACAGGGTGACGCCGTAGGTCTCCTCCAGCGCCTTCACCTCCTGCGAACAGGTCGGCTGCGTCACGTTCAGCAGGCGTGCCGCCTTGGTGAATCCCCCCTCCGTCGCCACCGCGTGGAAGGCGCGAAGCTGGGCGAAGTTCATTGATTTCATCTATGGACCCATAGGTCGAATGGATTGGCTTTATAATAGGCGAACCGGCGTCATGGGGCCATTCCGACAGTTCGGGTTCCCTTCTCCTTTGGGATTTTCCCTATGCCTGACCCTGTGCCCTATCTGCTAACCCCCGGCCCTCTAACCACCTCCGTCACCGTCAAGCAGGCGATGCTGCGCGACTGGGGCTCGCGTGACAGCCGCTTCATCGGCCTCAACGCCGCCATCCGCGATCGGCTGGTGCGTCTGGCCGGCGGCAGCGCCGACAGCCATGTCGCGGTGCCCGTTCAGGGTTCCGGCACCTTCGCGGTCGAGGCGATGATCGGCACGCTGGTGCCGGGCGCCGGCCGGCTGCTGGTGCTGGTCAACGGCGCCTATGGCACCCGCATGATCCGCATCGCCCAGGTGGCCGGCCGACCCGTCACTGCGTTGGAGACGGCGGAGGACCTGCCGGTGTCGCCCGCCGCGCTGGCCGAGACGCTGGATGCCGATCCGGCGATCACCCATGTCGCCGTCGTCCACTGCGAGACCACCTCCGGCATCCTCAACCCGATCGAGGCGGTGGCGGAAGTCACCCGGTCCCGCGGGCGCGCCCTGCTGATCGACGCCATGAGCGCTTTCGGCGCGCTTCCCCTGGACATGGCGGCGCTGGGCGCCGTCGCGGTCGCCGCATCCTCCAACAAATGCCTGGAGGGGGTGCCGGGCATGGGCTTCGTCATCGCCCGCCGCGACGCGCTGGAGGCGGCCAAGGGCAATGCCCATTCCCTGTCGCTCGACCTGCACGACCAGTGGCGCGGCTTCGAGGCGAACGCGCAGTGGCGCTTCACCCCGCCCACCCATGTGGTCGCCGCCTTCGCCCAGGCGCTGGACGAGCATGAGGCCGAAGGTGGCATCGAGGGGCGTGGCGCCCGCTACCGCGCCAACGCCGCCATCCTGATCGAGGGCATGCGGGCACTGGGATTTGAAACCCTTCTGCCGGACCACCTCCAGGCCCCGATCATCGTCACCTTCCGCATGCCGGCCGATCCGGCCTTCGTCTTCGCCGACTTCTACGACCGGCTGCGCGAGTGTGGCTTCGTCATCTATCCCGGCAAGCTGACGGTGGCCGACAGCTTCCGCATCGGCTGCATCGGCCGGCTGGGGGCGGAAGAGATGACCGCCGCCCTCGCCGCCATCCGCACCACCCTGTCGGAGATGGGCGTCGCCTCCGGCACCCCCTGACCGCTCCTTCCGTTCGAAAGCCAAATCCGATGAGCTTCGTCTATTCGCGCCGCTACACCGGGCCGCTCCAGGCCGTCATCCTCGACTGGGCCGGAACCACGGTGGACCATGGCTGCCTCGCCCCGGCCGGCGCCTTCATGGAAGCGTTCCGCCGTTCCGGCGTCACCATCACGCTGGAGCAGGCCCGTGCCCCCATGGGGATGGCCAAATGGCATCACATCCAGGCGATCACCCGCATGGCGCCGGTGACCGACGCCTGGACCGCCGTCCATGGCGCCGCCCCGACCGACGCCGATGTCGACCGCCTCTACGAAACCTTCCTGCCCCTGCAGGTGGAGGTGGTGGAGCGGCATTCCGATGTGATTCCCGGTGCGGCGGAGACGGTCGCCGCCATGCGGGCGCGCGGGCTGAAGATCGGCTCGACCACCGGCTACCCCCGCCCGGTGATGGAGGTGGTGCAACGCGTCGCCGCATCGCAGGGCTATGAACCCGACATCACCGTTTGCGCCGGGGAGACCCCGGCCGGCCGGCCCGGTCCGGCGATGGCTTTGCGCTGCGTGGTCGAACTGTCGGTCTCGCCGGTGGAAGCCTGCGTGAAGATCGGCGACACCATCGTCGATGTCGAAGAGGGGCTGAACGCCGGCATGTGGACCATCGCGGTGGCCGATACCGGCAACGAGGTCGGCCTGCCGCTTGCCGACTGGCAGGCCCTGGCGCCCGAACGGCGCGATGCGCTGCATGCCACCGCATCCGATCGGCTGGCTCGGGCCGGCGCCCATTACGTTGTCCGATCGCTGGCCGAGGCGCTGCCACTGCTCGACGCCATCGAAGCTCGGCTGGCACGCGGCGAGAAGCCGTGACGGCCGGTCCAGTCCTCGACCGCTCGGAAATCGTGGTGGTCGGCGCCGGCGTCCTGGGGTTGGCCGTCGCCTGGGCGCTGGGGCAAGCGCTCGGTCCTGCCGCCCGGTCGGTTCTGGTGGTCGATCGTCATCCGCCGGCCACCCAGGCGACGGCGCGGGCCGCCGCCCTGCTGACTCGCGCCCGCGGCGATGCGGCGACGGCCGCACTGGTGCGCGACACCTACGCCGCCATCACGAGCCTGGAAGAGGAACTGGACGAGGATCTCGGACTGCGGCGGGTCGGCACCCTGCATGTCGCCGCCAGCCCTGCGCGTGTCGAGGCCCTGCGCACCCTCGTCACCGACAGCACGGATCCGGTCGACTGGCTGGACGGCGACGGCGCCGCCCGCCTCGCGCCCTGCCTGTCGGCGGAGGCCGTCGAACGCGCCGCCTTCATGCCGCTGGACGGCTTCATCGATCCGGTCCGGCTGGCCGATGCCTACCGCCGGTCGGCCCGCCGCGCCGGCGTCCGGATCATGACCGGTCCGTCGGTGCAGGCGATCCGGGTGGAGGGTGGACGGGTCGCGGGCATCGACACCGACCATGGCGTCATCTCGGCCCCGATGGTGGTCAATGCCGCCGGCGCCTGGGCGGCCGGGCTGGCCTGGACCGCCGGAGTGGGGCTGCCGCAAGCGCCGGTGCGCAGCCAGTATTGGATCACCGGACAGCACCCCGACCTGTTCCCCCGCAACCTGCCGGTGCTGGTCATGCCCGATGCCGGCGCCTATGCCCGGCCGGAACTGGGCGCTCTGCTGTTCGGGCTGCGCGGACGGCGGTCGTTGGCCTTCGATCCGGCCCGGCTTCCAGACGACACGGCCGGACTGGACCTTGCCGATGCCGACGGCGGCTGGCAGACGCTGGAGGAGGGCTGGCAGGCGCTGGCGCGACTCTGTCCGCCACTGCTGCAAGCCGGCATTGCCCACTATGTTTCCGGCCTGTCCACCTACACCGCCGATGGCCGGTTCGTGCTGGGGCCGGTCCTGGAGATGCCGGGGCTCTTCATGGCCACCGGCTGTTGCGGCGCCGGCATCGCCGCATCAGGCGGCATCGGCCGGGCCGTGGCGGCATCCGTCCTGGCGACGCCGGGGTCGGTGGACCTTTCCCCCTTCGCGCCCGGCCGTCTCGGCGGGGTCGACCCCTGTTCACCGGCGCTGCACGACGCCTGCGCCGCCGCACGCTCCGGCAAGATCACCGGCTGAAAGGCCGGTTTACAGAAGGATGACGCGATGCAGGCCGACCGTTCCGAAGGCGACATCAACCTCGGGCCGCAGCGCGAACGCTGGATGGCGGATGCCCTCGGACCCCGCTCCCGCGCACTGGTGAAGCGGGATGCCGCCGCCTTCCTGAGACAGTCCCTGTCCACCCCCTGCCTGTCCGCGATCCGCAAGGCCGAGGGCATCTGGATCGAGGACATGGACGGCCGCCGCTTCATGGATTTCCATGGCAACAGCGTCCATCACATCGGTTACGCCCACCCCCGGCTGGTGACGGCGCTCAAGACGCAGATGGACGAGCTTAGCTTCGCTCCGCGCCGTTTCGCCTGTGAACCGGCGGCCGAGTTGGCGGAACGCCTGGCGGCAGTCACCCCGACCGGCCCCGGCAGCCGCGTGCTGTTCGCACCGGGCGGGTCTGAAGGGATCGAGATCGCGCTGAAACTGGCCCGCGTCGCCACCGGCCGCTTCAAGACCGTCTCCTTCTGGGATGCCTTCCACGGTGCCGGTCTCGGTGCGTCCGGCGTCGGGGGAGAGGCGCTGTTCCGCTCCCATGGGATCGGGCCTTTGCTGGCGGGAACCGAGCATGTGGCGCCGTTTGCCTGCGCCCGCTGTCCCTACGGCTTCGATCCGGCACCCGGCGGCGGTCCGGACCTTGACGTCTGCCGGATGACCTGTGCACGGATGCTGCGCTATGTGCTGGAAAAGGAGGGCGACGTCGCGGCCGTGGTGGCGGAACCGGTGCGTGCCGTGCCCTATGTGCCGCCGCCGGGATTCTGGGCGGAGGTGCGGCGGGCATGCGACGCGGCCGGCGCCCTCTTGATCTTCGACGAAATCCCGACCGGCCTCGGCAAGACCGGCAGCCTGTTCAGCCACGAGCCGTTCGGCGCGCAGCCGGACATACTGGTGCTGGGCAAGGCGTTGGGCGGCGCCATGCTGCCGCTGGCTGCGGTGATCGCCCGCCCCGGGTTGGACGTCGCCGCCGACCGGGCGCTCGGCCACTACACCCACGAGAAGAATCCGCTGCTCGCCCGCGCCGGCCTCACCACCCTGGACATCATCCGGGACGAGGGGCTGACAGAGCGCGCCGCAAACCTTGGTGCCTTCGCGCTGGATCGTCTGCGCGACCTGACCGCAGCGCTGCCCGGCATCGCCGATATCCGTGGGGCCGGGCTGCTGATCGGGGTGGAACTGGCCGACCATGACGGCCGCAGCGCTGCCGACCGGGCGGAGGCGACCTTCTACGCGGCGCTCGCGGCAGGTGTCAGCCTGAAGATCTCGCAGGCCAGCGTGCTGACGCTGTCCCCACCGCTGACCATTGCCAAGTCCGATCTGGAGCAGGCATTGGTGGTTGTCGCCCAGGCGATTTCCACAGGGGGGGTCTTCACTCCCTGACCACATAGGTGAAGTGGCGGATCACTCCCATCGCGACGGTCTCGCGATAGAGTCCCTGGATTTCATTGTCTAAGCCGGGGAAGCGGTTGGCGCTCTTCGCCGCCGCGTAGGATTTCAGGTTATCGGTCACGGGGCGCTGCGGGCCGGCGCTGCGCCGATGCTGTCGGTCCGGGCCAAGGCGATGGCGTCCATGCGTTCATCCTTCCTTATGCTTGCACCTCAAACATACTTGTTGGAATGCATGTTACTTGTGAGTAGGATGCGGTAAATTGATGCGCTTATCAACACTGCGCGTAGCCATCAATCAGCCATGGCTGCTGCGGCTGTCGGCGCGATGGACGAAAGCGGAGGGGAATGCAAAGGCTGGAGGATGACCGCGTGCCGGAACGTAGCGACGATGCGATGCAGGATGCTCCAATGCGGGAAACTTTGGACGGCGGCGCAGGCCCTCTACGAGATAGGCTTTCACAACACATCGCTGGACGACATCGCGCGGCGCCTGAATGTCACCAAGCCGACCATCTACTGTAACGTCAGGAACAAGGAGGAGATCCTCTTCGAGTGCGTGCGCATCGGGCTGGAGATGCTCGACGAGGTCTCCAACGGCCTGATGGGCCATGGCGGCATCGCCGAGGGCTGCATCGCCCCCCGCGATCCGAAGATCGCCGCCTTTACCGTGGCCGGCGCCTTGAGCTGGATCGCCCGCTGATATCGGCCGAACGGCGGCCTCAGTGCCCGCGACATCGCGGCCCAGTCCATCGACCTGCTGATGAACGGCCTGGGCAAAACAAGAATATCCGGGGAGGACCATGACACTCGATCCCAGGGCCAACGCTACGGCCAACCCAACCGGCACCCGATCGGACCTTCAGGGGCCGGTGGCCCCCGATCCTGACGCAGTTGGGCGCGTCGCCGTCATCGGCGCCGGCACCATCGGCGCCAGTTGGGCGGCGCTGTTCCTGTCCAGGGGGATGAGCGTCGCCATCAGCGACCCCAATCCCGCCGCGGAAGTGGTGGTGCGCGGCCTGATCGCCGAATCCTGGCCGGCGCTGGAACGGCTGGGCCTCGCCCCCGGCGCCGATCCGGAGAAGTGGAGCTTCCACACCGACCCGCGCGACGCGGCGCGCGGCGCCCGCTTCGTCCAGGAAAACGCGCCGGAGCGACACGACGTCAAGCGCGCGCTCTACGCCGCGCTGGAAGAGGTGTTGGACGACGATGCAATCGTGGCCTCCAGCACCTCCGGCCTGATCATGAGCGAGCTGCAGCAGGGATGCCGCGTGCCGGGACGCTTCGCCGTCGGCCATCCCTTCAATCCCCCACACCTGATCCCTCTGGTGGAGGTAGTCGGCGGCCGGGACACAACGGCCGGCACGGTCGAATGGCTGATCGCCTTCTACCGCGCAATCGGCAAACGCCCGATCCGCCTGAACCGGGAGGTGCCCGGCCATCTCGCCAACCGCCTCCAGGCGGCGCTCTGGCGCGAGGCGGTCCATGCGGTCGCCACCGGGCTGGCCAGCGTGGAGGATGTGGACACCGCCATCGCGGAAGGGCCGGGCCTGCGCTGGGCGATCATGGGGCCGAACATGATCTTCAACCTCGCCGGCGGTGCGGGCGGGATGTCGCATTTCCTCGACCATATCGGTCCTGCGATGGAGGACTGGTGGCGGGATCTCGGTACCCCGGCGCTGACCCCGGAGCTGCGCGGCCAGCTGAACGCCGGCATGCGGGAGGCGCTGCACGGCCGGTCGCAGGCCGATCTGGCGCAGGAGCGCGACCAGCTGCTCCTGGCGCTGATCGAGACGCTCCAGCAGGAACGCCGGGCCCTGCGCACCGGCCCCTGACCGCACTCGACATCACGGAAAACAAGGGAGGAGACACCCAATGAAGCGCGCCGACAAGGTCATCATCACCTGTGCCGTGACCGGCTCGATCCACACACCGACCATGTCGCCCCATCTGCCGGTCACGCCGGACGAGATCGCCCGCGACGCCGTGGCGGCGGCGGAGGCCGGTGCGGCGATGCTCCACCTGCACGCCCGCGATCCGGAAACCGGCAAGCCCTCCCCCTCGCCCGACCTATTCATGGAGTTCCTGCCGCGCATCAAGCAGCAGACCGCCGCCATCCTGAACATCACCACCGGCGGCGGGCTGGGCATGACGCTGGACGAGCGGCTGGCCGCAGCCAAGCGGGCGCAGCCGGAAGTGGCGTCGATGAACATGGGATCGATGAACTTCAACATCTCCGGCGCCGCGGCGAAGTTCGACAGCTTCAAGCACGACTGGGAGAAGCCCTATCTGGAGTCGACCACCGACTTCATCCTGTCCAACACCTTCGCCCAGATCGAGCGCGGCATGCGCGAGTTGGGCGATGTCGGCACCCGGTTCGAGTTCGAGTGCTACGACGTCGGCCATCTCTACAATCTTGCGCATTTCGCCGACCGCGGCATCGTCAAGCCGCCCTTCTTCACGCAATGCATCTTCGGCATCCTCGGCGGCATCGGCCCCGATCCGGAAAACCTGATGCACATGAAGGCCACGGCCGACCGGCTGTTCGGCAACGACTATTACCTGTCGGTGCTGGCCGCCGGACGCCACCAGATGTCCTTCGTCACGCTGAGCGCCATTCTCGGCGGCAACGTCCGGGTCGGGCTGGAGGACAGCCTCTATGCCGGACGCGGCAAGCTGGCGACCTCCAACGCCGAACAGGTCACCAAGATCCGCCGCATCCTGGAGGAATTGAGCCTGGAGATCGCCACGCCGGAGGAGGCGCGGGCGATGCTGCAGACCAAGGGCGGTGACAACGTCGCCTTCTGATCGTCCGAAAAAACAAACCAAACAGGGAGGAAACATCCATGAAACGCTGGTTTTTGGCTGCCGGTGTCTGTTCCGCCGCGCTGATCGCCGGGGCCGCTCACGCCCAGATCTCCGACGACAAGGTCAAGATCGCCGTCCTGAACGACATGACCGGCGTCTATGCCGACCCGACCGGCATGGGATCGGTCGAGGCGGTGCGCATGGCGGTGGAGGAGATGGGCGGCAAGGTCGCCGGCAAGCCGGTCGAGGTGATCTTCGCCGACCACCAGAACAAGCCGGACATCGGCGCGGCGCTGGTCAACAAGTGGATCGATACCGAACAGGTGGACGTGATCGTCGACGTCCCCACCTCCTCCGTCGCGCTGGCGGTGCAGGACATCACCAAGCGCAAGAACCGCGTCTTCCTGATCTCCGGCGGCGGTGCCGCACAGCTGACCGGGGAGGCCTGTTCGCCGACCACGGCGCACTGGACCTACGACACCTATGCGCTGGCCCAGGGCATGGGTAAGGCGGGTGTCAAGATCCTGGGCGACAGCTGGCACTTCCTGACCGTGGATTACGCCTTCGGCCATGCGCTGGAGCAGTCGCTGACCGAGGTGCTGAAGGCCAACGGCGCCAAGGTCACCGGCTCCGTCCGCCACCCGCTGAACACCGCCGACTTCTCCTCCTACCTGCTGCAGGCACAGGCGAGCGGGGCCAAGGTCATCGCACTCGCCAATGCCGGCGGCGACACCGCCAATTCGATCAAGCAGGCGCAGGAGTTCGGCCTACCGCAGGGTGGGCAGACGCTGGCGAGCCTGCTGATGTTCCCCACCGACGTGCATTCCCTCGGTCTGCAGGCGGCGCAGGGGCTGGTGCTGATGGATGGCTGGAACGCCGACCGCGACGACGATGCCCGCGCCTTCGCCAAGGCCTATATGGCGAAGACCGGCAAGATGCCCAGCATGATCCAGGCCGGCAGCTATTCCGCTGTGCGCCATTACCTGAAGGCCATCGAGGCCGCCGGCACCGACGAGGCCAAGGCGGTGATGGTGAAGATGCGCGAGACGCCGGTGAACGACGCTTTCGCCAAGGGCGGCACGCTGCGCGCCGACGGCCGCATGGTCCACGACATGTACCTGATGCAGGTGAAGACCCCGGCTGAATCCAAGGGACCGTGGGATTATTACAAGGTGCTGAGCACCATTCCGGGCAACGAGGCCTACCGACCCATCGACAAGGGCGGTTGCCCGCTGGTGAAGTAATCCGGCGGGCTCCCCGGCCGCATTGGAAAACTGGTGCGGCTGGGGACGTTGGTGCAGAACTCGTTGTGTTGACGGCCTCTGCCGTTTGGAAGCCGGTGCTCAGGTGGCCTTGCGGGAGACCGGCATGCCGAGGCTAGTCATTATGTTAAGGACCTTGCCGCCGACTCCGGCCTCGACCTTCTGCGCGGACAGAGTCCGAGCGCGGAGGCTGCGGCCGCTCAGCGGCTTGTACCTCAACATCGACACCT
>NZ_LGQY01000051.1:0-19867 GCF_003116065.1 Azospirillum sp. TSO5
CGCCTAAATGGGGGGGGGCGAGCCAGTCCTCATCCACCTCGTCCAGCATGGCGCGGTGCTCCTGGTTCTCAGGTCCCTCTCCCGCCCCGGGAGAGGGAAGGGGCCCAAGCGCAGCTTGGGAAGGGTGAGGGGTGACTCAAGGATCGAGATCCATGTTCGGATAGCCCCTCACCCTCCCGCCTCCGGCGGGCCCCTCCCTCTCCCGGGGCGGGAGAGGGGATCAGATCTTCACGCCGGGACGCAGCAGTCGGCCGGGCAGACGGCGGCGCATTGCGGGCTGTCGAACTGGCCCTGGCATTCGGTGCATTTGGCCGGGTCGATGACGTAGGTGCCCTTCTTCAGGCTGATGGCGATGTTCGGGCACTCGGCCTCGCAGGCGCCGCAGACGGTGCATTCGGCGGACTTGATCTTGTAGGCCATGGCTCTCTCCTTCGGTGATGGGATGGCTGTGGAAGGGGGAAAACGAAGGTGTCAGGCGCGGCGCGCGGTCAGCGCCCCGGTGCGAATCACCGCGTCCTGGCCGGCGCGGGACTGAACGGCGCCCTGGCCGAGCCGCTCGGCGTAGTCCTTGAAGTAGGCCAGCGCCGATTCCTCGATGTAATCGAAGGCGAAGCGGTCGACCGGCTCGATCCCGGCATCGGCCAAAGACTTGGACGGACAGCCGCCGATCTTGGCGACGAACACCGCGGTACAGTCGTTGATGGCAGCCAGAACGCCGTCCAGGGTGTCGACGTCGCCGGAGCCGCCCTCGCAATACTGGTCGACGCGGCGGTGGCCGACGAACTTGGCGCCGTTCGGACCGACCTCGTAGATCTGGAATTCCTTGGCGTGGCCGAAATGCTCGTTGATGCGCTCGCCGCCCTTGGTGGCGACGGCGATCAGGATCGGGTCGACGGTGAAGCCGATGCTCTCCCGCACATCGGCCTGGGCCGCGGCCTTGGAGGCATGACGGCCGGCGCGTTCGGCCTCGACATGGTCGCGGTAGCTGCGGCGGGCCTCGTCGTCATAGTCGATGGCGCCCATCGCCTCGATCTTCTCGGCGGTGAACTCCTCGCCACGGTCCTCGCCCAGCAGGCCGACGGCATCGGCGCGGCACTGGCGGCAATGGCGCATCAGCTTGGCCCCGCCCTCGCAGGCGTCCTGCACCACCTTCAACTCTTGAGCGGTCGGCCCACGCTGGCCGTTCAGGCCGAAATATGTGCCATGCGCCGGGTCGGAGATCAGCGGCATGATGTTGTGCAGGAAGGCGCCGCGGCTCTTCACCGCCTTGTTCACCTCCAGCAGGTGATCGTCGTTGATCCCCGGGATCATGACCGAGTTCACCTTCACCAGGATGCCGCGCGAGGTCAGCATCTCCAGCCCCAGCATCTGCTGTTCGTGCAGGATCTTGGCGGCGTCCAGCCCGGTCCAGCGCTTGTGCTTGTGGAAGATCCACGGGTAGATTTGCGCGCCGACCTCCGGATCCACCATGTTGATGGTGATGGTGACGTGGTCGATGTTGTATTGCGCAATGCTGTCCACATGGTCGGGCAGGGCCAGACCGTTGGTGGACAGGCACAGCTTCAGGTCCGGCGCCTTCTTCTGCAGCATTTCGAAGGTGGCGAAGGTGTTCCTGCCGTTCGCCGCCAGACTGTCGCCGGGGCCGGCGATGCCGATCACCGACAGCTGCGGAATTTCCTGGGCGACGGCGAGGATCTTCTTGATCGCCAGATCGGGGGTCAGCTTTTCGGAGACCACACCCGGCCGGCTCTCGTTCGAGCAATCGTATTTGCGGTTGCAGTAGTTGCACTGGATGTTGCAGGCGGGAGCGACCGCGACATGCATGCGGGCGAAATAGTGATGCGCCTCTTCCGAATAGCAGGGGTGGTTCTTCACCTTCTCCCACACCGCCGGGTCCATGTTGGCCGGACCGTCTGACGATCCGCAGGACGACGACGAACAGCCGGACGCCGCCTCGGGCGCTGCCGGCATCGTCGCGGGCGGGGCCAGTTCCCCGAGCCCGAAGATGCTGTCGAGCGAAACCACGTTGCTCATCATCCACTCCTTCCCTGCCGTGCCGGACGACACCGTTGGACGAAGTGGAGAAAAGCAAGTTCGGGGCCAGAGACCGGAATGCAGGAATTACAGCGGCTTGCCGGGATTTGTCGGCATCGCGGACGCTGTCGTCATTGCGACAATGGTGGGTGTGGCGAGGGGCTTTGTCGGGGTGCCGACAAACCGCTCAGGCCAGTTCGCCGCGGAAGGCGACGACATGGTCCTGGCTCTCGTCCAGCGCCTCGGCCCCGAAGCCGATCAGGCCGCTGCCGACCAGCTTGGTCGAATCGCGGCGCAGCACCACCGGCGGCGACCCGCCGCTGCGGATGTAGGTGCCGTTGGTGGAATGGTCGGTCAGCAGGAAGCTTTCGCGGGTGAAGTCGATCACCGCATGCTGGCGCGAGGTCTGGCGCGAGGCGATGCGCAGGCCGCTGCTGTCCTCCCGGCCGATGGTGACGCGGGGCAGGGCGCTGCTCATTGTGATGTCCTGCCCACGGTAGGAAAGATGCAGCGTCACCATGCTGCGGCTGGCCTCCGGCACCAGGGAGAAGCCCAGCGTCGTGCTTTCGATGGCGTCGTCGCCGTCGTCGTCGGTGCGGATCTGGTGGACGCGGATCGGTGCGGCCTTGCCCTTCATCGCCACGTTGCTCAGCGGCTTGGTCCGGCCCCGCAGGTCCGGCGACAGGCCGTCGACCAGCGCCTGGGTCGCCAGGATCTCGCCTGGCCGGGCGATCTGCTGCACCCTTGCGGCCACGTTGCAGGCGTCGCCGTACAGGTCGCCCACCCCTTCGATCACCGCGCCGAAATGGATGCCGATGCGCAGGCGCATCCCGTGCTGGTCCTGGATGCCCATCATCGCGCAGGCGGCGCTGGCGCTGTCGTCGCATACCGGAAAGGCCGCGAGCAGCCCGTCGCCCAGGCTCTTGACGACGCCGCCGCGTTGCTCCTCCACCAGCCGGCGCAGATGGGTCAGCACCCGCTGCGTCAGCGCCGCGGCGGTGGCGTTGCCGATTCGCTCGTACAACATCGTGCTGTCGGCGATGTCGACGAACAGCAGGGCAAGGGGCTTCTCAAGCGAAGGCAAGACGGAAATCCGTGCGACCGGGGAACGCGCCATCGAACCGAAGGCCCGTCAGGGTAGCACGAAATCGCAGCCAAGTGTGACGGAGAGGGAGCTTCGCCCGATTCCTAGAACCTCTTGATCTCGATGTTGTACTTGCGCAGCGCGTAGCTCACCTGCCGCGTCGTCATGCCCAGCAGGCGGGCGGCCTTGGCCTGGACCCAGCCCGTCCGTTCCATCGCCCAGATCAGGCGGTCGCGCAAGGGCCCCGACTCGGGCTCGTCCAGCGGCAGGTCGGGGCCGGCGGCCGGCTGCTGCGGGGCCGGCGCGGACGGGGTGGCGGGAGTGGATGCCGCCGGTTGTGGAGCGGGCAGGGGAATGATGGCCGAGGGCGGCAGCGGCTTGGAGGCGCCGCAGACCGGCATCGGCCCGGCCCCGCAGCCGGACGCGCAGGCCGGCCACTGCGCACCGTTGGGAGTGCCGTTGGCGGGGGCCGGCACGGCCGGTGGCATGGCGGCGCCGTTCATCGGGGCCGGCTGAGCCCGCCCCTGCGCCGAATTGGCCGCCGCGGGGTTGGTGGCCGCCGGGTTGGTGGGAGTCCCGCTCATCGACGGTGCCAGCCCGCCGACGGCGGCGCCCATGGTGCGGTACTGGAACAGCACCGACGAATTGCAGAGATTCATGCTGCAGGACAGGTCGGGCACCCGGATGGTGCCGTTGCGGCACTGGGTCGCCGCGCGCTCGATGCAGTTTTCCAACTCGCGCACGTTGCCGGGCCAGGTGCAGCGGTTCAGCACCTCCAGCGCCTCCGCGGCGATGTCCAGGTTCAGGCCGTTGTCACGGCCGAACTTGGCGACGAAATGCTTGGCCAGCGTGGCGATGTCGCCGCGCCGTTCGCGCAGCGGCGGCAGGTGGATCGTCACCACGTTGATGCGGAAATACAAATCGGCGCGGAACTTGCCGTGGCCGACCGCCTCCTCCAGGTTCAGGTTGGTGGCGCAGATCAGCCGCACGTCGGTCTTGATCGTCTTCGACCCGCCGACCCGCTCGAACTCCTGCTCCTGCAGCACGCGCAGCAGCTTGGCCTGGAAGTTGGAGGAGATGTCGCCGATCTCGTCGAGGAACAGCGTGCCGCCCGACGCCAGCTCGAACCGGCCCTTGTGGTCCTTCTGCGCGCCGGTGAAGGAGCCCTTCTCGTGGCCGAACAGCTCAGACTCCAGAAGCGATTCGGGCAATGCTGCGCAGTTGACGCGGATGAAGGGAGCGTCCTTGCGCGGCGACAGGTTGTGGATGGCCCGTGCGATCAGCTCCTTGCCGGTGCCGCTCTCGCCGCGGATCAGCACGGTCGACTTGAAGGGCGCCACCCGGTGCACCTGGGCCAGCACGTCGACCATGTTCGGGCTGGTGCAGACCACGTCGTTGACCGGCGCCACCACCGGCCGCAGTTCCTTCTGGACGCGGAAGGTCTCGCGCATCATGAAGCGCCGCTCCTCCGCCACCGTCCGGTGCAGGCGCACGGTCTGGCCGATCAGGTTGGCGACCATGGTCAGGAAGCGGACGTCGGAGCCGAAATGGCCGCTGGGGCCGTCGTCGGAAATGCGGTCGATGGTCAGCACGCCGATGACGGCGCCGGCGGCCTTGATCGGCACGCCGACCAGTGAAGCCACCTGTTCGTCCAGATCGTCGCGCCCGCCGGAGCGGTTGTTGAACAGCGGCTCTTCCGCCAGGTTGGGAACGACGGCCGGCATGCCGGTCTTCAGGATGCGGCCGCTGATGCCTTCGCCCTGGTTGTAGTCGATCTCCTGCGCAGGCGAGTCCTTCGGCAGCCCCTGCGCGGCGACGAGCCGCAAAGCGCCGTCCTCGCCCTGGAGATAGACCCGGCCGCGGTGCATCTGCAGTTGATAGGACAGGGCGCGCAGCACCTCGCGCAGGGTCTGTTCCAGATCGAGCGACGACCCGAGGATCTTGCTGACCTCGTAGATCGTCAGCAGCTCCAGGCTGGAGGATGACGCGGACTGGGCAGCACTCGGCATGATCGATCCCCTTGCTCGGCAGGGGACCCGAGCATATGCCGGACAATGTCGTCCAGGCATCGCAATGCATCGGGTCCCGGCGTCGGCGCCTTGATCCGTACCTCCCGAAAACCGCGGCGACCGTTGGTCCGGCCACGCCGTTCATGCCCTGTTTTGAAGCCCGCCATCCGGGCCGGGGATGGCCGCGACCCTGTTCGTACGCGACCAGCCGGTGGAAAGTGTCCGTGACTGTTCGCGGAAAGGCAAGACCTTTTGCATAGATTCTGCTGCGCCGCACAATGACCTTAGCCATTGGTGGAAGGACCAAGTCGTGTTAATTACTGACTGGTCAGTTATAAAAAGGGGCGAGCCATGCCCTCCCGCCAGTCCGGTCCCAACTCCGATCCCGACTCCGGTCCTGTCCCTTCCGGCGACCCGCCGCGCTGGCGCCGCCGCAAGGAGGCCCGCCCGCAGGAGATCGTCGCCGCCGCGATGGATGTCTTCGCCGAACGCGGTTTCGCCGCTGCGAGGCTGGAGGAGGTGGCGGCCCGCGCCGGCGTCAGCAAGGGCACGCTTTATCTCTACTTCCCCAGCAAGGACGAGCTGTTCAAGGCGGTGATCCGCGCCGCCATCCTGCCCAACCTGCAACAGGCCGAGGCGTTGGTCGCCGCGGCCGGCGGACCGTGCTTTCCGGTGCTGGAGCGGCTTCTGCGCATGGTGGCGCGGCTGATCGCAACGACCCGCATGGCGGTCATCCCGCGGCTGGTGATCGCCGAGGCCGGCAATTTCCCGGAGCTTGCCGCCTTCTACCACCGCGAGGTGATCCGCCGCGGCTTCGGTGTGCTTGCCGCCCTGCTGCGGCGGGGAATCGACAGCGGCGAATTCCGCCCCGTGGAGGTCGATCCCACGGTGCGCCTGATCGTGGCGCCGCTGCTGATGAGCGCCGTGTGGCGGACCTCCTTGGACGGCGTCGATGGAGAGCCGCCGCTGGACGTGGCGGCTCTGATGGAAATCCACATCGACAATCTGCGCCGGGTGCTGCTGCGCGATACGGGAGACGGGGCAGGGGAGGGCGCGCCATGAGCGGCTTTCTCGGGACCATCCTCGACGGGCTGGCCGCTCTCGCGCTGGCGGTCGGTCTGCCCTTCGCGGCCGGCGGACCGCCGCCGCTCGCCCATGGCTATGTGGAGGGGGAGTATCTGCGCATCGCCGCCCCCAGCGCCGGCATGCTGGAGAGCCTGTCGGTCACCCGCGGTGCGCAGGTGGCGGCCGGGGCGCCGCTGTTCGCCATCGACCGTGCCACCGCGACGGCGGAGCGCGACCGGTTGGCCGCGGCGCTGGCCCAGGCGCGGGCACAACGCGCCGACCTCGCCACCGGCAAACGACCGCAGGAGGTGGCGGTGCTGGCCGCACAGAAGGCGCGGGCGGAAGCGGCTCTGCGCTTTTCCACCGCCGAACTGGCCCGCCAGCGGGAACTGGTCGCCCGCAAGGTCTCTTCCCCCGACAAGCTCGATCAGGCCCTTGCCGCCTATGACCGCGACCGCGGTCAGTTGGCGGAGGCGGAGGCGCAGCTGGCGGTCGCGGCGCTGCCCGCCCGTCCGGACCAGCTGCGGGCGGCCGACGAGGCGGTGACCCAGGCGGAGGCGGCTTTGGCCCAGGCGGAGCGCAGGCTCGCCGATCTGGCGCCCGTCGCTCCGGCGGCGGCGCTGGTGGAGGATACGCTCTACAATCCAGGCGAATGGGTGCCGGCCGGCTCCCCGGTGGTGTCGCTGCTGCCGCCGGAGCGGGTGAAGCTGGTGCTGTTCGTCCCGGAAACCGCCATGGCGGACGTGGCGCCGGGGGGAGCCCTATCGGTGCGCTGCGACGGCTGCCCGCCCGGCCTGTCGGCGCGGGTGACGCGGGTCGCCTCCCAGGCCGAATACACGCCGCCGGTGATCTACAGCGTCGGCAGCCGCGAGAAGCTGGTCTTCCGGGTGGAGGCAGTACCGGACCGGCCGCTGAATCCGGGGTTGCCGGTCGATGTCTGGCCAGTCGATGCCCAGGCGACGGGGGCAGTGCAGTGACGCCGGGCGGCACTCCCGCCATCGACGTGCGCGGGCTGGTCAAGCGCTTCGGCAGCAAGACCGTGGTCGACGATGTGTCGATCCGGGTGGAGACCGGAGAGATCTACGGTTTCCTCGGTCCCAACGGGTCGGGGAAGACCACGACGATCCGCCTGCTGTGCGGCCTGCTGACCCCCGACGCGGGGGAGGGCACCTGCCTGGGCCTCGACATCCGGCGGCAGAGTGCGGCGATCAAGCGGCAGGTCGGCTACATGACCCAGAAATTCAGCTTCTGGGAGGATCTGAGCATCGCCGAGAATCTGGATTTCGTCGCCCGGATGTACGCTCTGCCCGACCGGCGCCGCCGGGTGGTGGAAGCGCTGGATCGGCTGGGGCTGTCCAACCGCCGCACGCAGCTGGCCGGGGAACTGTCGGGCGGCTGGAAACAGCGTCTGGCACTGGCCGCCTGCATCCTGCACGAACCGAAGCTTCTGCTGCTGGACGAACCGACGGCGGGCGTCGATCCCAAGGCGCGGCGGGAATTCTGGGACGAGATCCACCGGCTGGCCGGGGAAGGGCTGACCGTGCTGGTCAGCACCCACTACATGGACGAGGCGGAGCGCTGCCATCGCATCGCCTACATCGCCTATGGGACGCTGATGACCTCCGGTACTGTCGATCAGGTCATCGCCGAATCGGGCCTGCACACCCGTCTGGTCTCAGGCAACGGCCTGCACCGCATCGCCGCGGCGCTGGAAGGGCAGCCGGGGGTGGAGATGGTCGCGGTCTTCGGCAGCCGCCTGCATGTCAGCGGCTCCGACGCCGCGGCGCTGGACCGGGCGCTCGCACCCTGGACTCCACAGCCGGGGACTCCACAGCCGGGCACCGGACAGCCGGCGCTGCGGATCACCGCGACGGAACCGACGCTGGAAGACGTCTTCATCCATCTGATGAACCGCAGCACCGACAATTTCCGCTGACGCGCTTACTCGGTCTTGGCGGAGGTGACGCCGGTGTTCTTGTTCCACTTCAGCGTCAGCTTGGTGATCTGGCAGAGGTTCAGGCCCTGCCACACCGCGGACTCGCCGTCGTCATAGACGACCTTCATGTCCCACTTGCAGACATTCTCGGCCTTGTCGAAGGCGACCTCGAATTCCTCGCCGTCGTCCAGGACATCGCGGCCGAGGATGTCTTCATCCCAGCTGTTGTTGTTGTTCTCCGAGACATAGATGTGCTTCAGCGGATAGCCGGTCTTGTTGACGATGCTGAAATCCTGCTTTCCGGCGAACGCCGTGCCGTGCAGCAGGAACAGCGAGGACGCAACCAGCAGGGCCTTGGCGGCGACGTTCTTCAAGATAAGCTCCGTTTTGGAAAATCAAGTTTGTGTCGAAATCTAGGCATTGAAACCGAAAGACGTCAACTATCGGGTTAATCCAAATTTCCGTTATGACTCTGAAGCTTTGTTTCTGTGGACCGAAAGAAAAAGCCAGTGGGCCGCCCGGTGGCACGACGCCCCGGCGAACTGCGGCGGAAAGCGGTTCGCCGGTTGCAAGAGGCCAATGGTCGCAAGCGCTTGGCGCGTCGGGAACTTTGTCGCGGCGCACACAATGTGGTACATGATGGAAACCGGCATCCGAAGCCGGGCAGGATCATGACCAAGTTCTGGACCGCAGCCGGTCCCGCCGGGGCGGTCCCAATCCAGGGGAAGGAACAACGCATGTCGGGATTCAAGGACGCGCCGCCGGACGACCGCTCGGAGCTGACTCCGGAGCAGGAAAGCGCCATCCGCATCGTCGCCAACAACCTGCATCGCCTGAACGACGCCGTCGTCAAGGCGGTCGAGGCCGGCGTGACGGTGGAACTGATGCGCACCGCCCGCTATCACAACGAGGCCGGCAACTGGGGCGACCAGCTCACCCCGGTGATCCGCCCCGGCAAGTGATCGCTTTCGGCCGAACAGGCCGGTAGCTTGGCGAAAAGGCCCCATCCGTCCAGCGGGTGGCGGCCTTTTTTCGTATGTCGACAAAATTCGATGGCTGACGGAAGAGAGGGTGGCCGGCAGCGGCAATGGCCACAAACTTGTTGGGCATTCCGCTATCGATGCGAGGCCCAGCCATGCTGTCACGCGACCCTGAACGGCGCGCAGCCGCAAGCCGTGAACCGACCGATCGCCGCGCCGCCGGTCCCGATGCCGATTCTTCCGGCCGGCCCCCGACGCCGGGGGAACTGAATGCGATGTGGAAGCTGAACCGTCTGGAGCAGCCGACCTTCGACGATCTGACCCGCGGCCTGTGCCTTGGTCTCGTCTGGTGCATGGCGATGTGGACGCCGATGTTCGTCAGCGCGCTTACGTGATTCCCTGGGGCGTGATCCCCTCGGACCGCGCCGATCCGGCACCCGCTCCCGCCTGCACCAGCGATCGGATGCGGGCCGCCAACTGGTCGGGGCTGAAGGGCTTCGCCAGAACGGACGCGGTGTCGGCGCCCATGGTGGCCAGCGACTCCGGGCTGTAGCCGGACGCCAGCAGCACGCGCAACTGCGGCCAGCGCTCGCGGATTTGGCGGGCGAGGTCGATGCCGGAGACGCCGCCCGGCATCACGACGTCCGACACCACCAGATCGAAATTCTGGTCGGTCTCCAGCAGGGTCAAGGCCGACACCCCGTCTTCCGCGGTCTCCACCGTGAAGCCCTCCTGGGTCAGCCCCTCGACCGTCGCCATCAGCACCAGCGGATTGTCCTCCACCACCAGGATGCGCAACTGGCGCAGGTCCGCCGCCGCAGCGGCCGGGGCTGGAGGCGGTTCAGCCGGCCGCAGGTCGGTCAGCGGCAGGTCGATGCGGACGCAGGTGCCGTCGCCGGGCCGGCTGTCGATGGCGGCGATGCCGCCCGACTGTCGGGCGAAGCCGTAGACCATCGACAGCCCGAGCCCGGTCCCCTTGCCGACGCCCTTGGTGGTGAAGAAGGGATCGAAGGCGCGGGCCATCACCTCCGGCGGCATGCCGGCCCCGGTGTCGGAAACCGCGATGCGGGCGGTGCGCGGCTCCGGCCCGGGGGATGCCGCGATGCGGATGCGTCCGCCGCCGGGCATGGCGTCGCGGGCGTTCAGCACGAGGTTCAGGACCGCCATTTCCAACTGTACCGGATCGACGGCGACCGGCATCGGCACCGCGGCGATGTCCCAGTCCAGGGCGATGTCGGCGCGGACCGACCGCTCCAGCAGGTCGGCCATCCGGCGCAGGCTTTCGCCCAGATCGATCACCGTCAGGTTGACGGCGTCCTGGCGCGAGAAGGACAGCAGTTGCCGGGTCAGCTTCTCCGCCCGATCCAGCGCGGTCCGCGCCCCGGCCAGGAAACGCTGGCCCTCGGCCGGCAGATGGCGGGCCATCAGATGCAGGTTGGCGAGCGCCGCGGTCAGCAGGTTGTTGAAGTCGTGCGCCACGCCGCCGGTCAACTGGCCCAGCGCTTCCATCTTCTGACTTTGGCGCAGCGCCTCCTCCAGCCGTTCGCGGTTGCGCACCTCGTCCGCCCAGCGCCGGACCGCGGCATTTTCGGAGGCGGCGCGGCTGTAGGCCAGCCAGGCGATCAGCGCCAGCGCCAGTGTCGCCGGGGCGACGAAGGCGGCATCCAGCGCCATGTTCCGCCACCAGGAGCGGGCGATCTGCGTCTGGTCCAGCCCGTAGACGACATAGACCGGGAAATCGCCGACGCGCTTGTAGGCGAACACGCGCGACAGTCCCTGCACATGGCTGCGCCCGGTGCGGAAGATCCCTTCGTCCGGCTGCCTGCCGATCTCGGCGCGCAGCCCGTGGTCGGCGGGTAGGGTGGGCAGTGCCGCCGTCGGCCGTGACGGGTCCAGGGTGGGGTAGCGCATCAGGATCGCGCCGTCCTTGCGGATCAGCGCGATGGACTCCCCCTCGTCGCCGATGACCTGCCGGTAGAAGCTGGCGAAGTAATCGGGATTGACGATGGCGGCGATCATCCCGTCGAAATTGCCGTCGGGACCGCCGGGACCGCTGCGGCGCCGGCTGATGCCGAAGCTGGGCTTGCCGGTGGCGGGATCGGCGACCGGACCGGCGATGAGCAGACCGGAATCCTGTTCCCGCTGTTCCCGGAAATCCGCCCGATTGCCGACATAGGTCTTGTGGGACGGGAAGACGAGGCTGGAATTGCGCACGATCCCATCCGGATCGGTCAGTCCGATGGCGCCGATCTGGTCCAGTTCGCCCTTCAGCGTCCGCAGATAACGGTGCAGCGACTCCGACTCGGTGATCTCGCGCCAGCTGCGCCCGTGGATGCGCTCGTCCACCCGGTCCAGAACCTGGGCCATGGTGTCGAACACCTTCAGCACATGCTCGTGCAGGATCAGTGCGTTCTTGCGGCTGTTCCGTTCGGCTTCTTCCTGGGCCTCCCACCGCTCGCGCCAGCCGATGCCGACGAACAGCACCAGCGGCAGGGCGACCGACACCGCCAGGAGGAGGCGCAGGAGGCGCAAGGATCCCCTGCGGTCGGTCCGACTGTCGAAGCTGCGAAAGGGCATCACCAACCATTGCCAAGGAGATGGACCGTGCCGACCCGCACCGGCAGAGCGAAGCCCGCCCCGGTCACCATGGCCCAAGCATTTGAGGCCGGGCAACTCTGACTTTACGGCAGGGCGCGGCCGGATGCGTCACGGGTCGCAGGTGCAGGCGCGGGGAAAGCGGCCTTCGGTCCAGCGGCGGCGTCGGCGGACATCGGATCCATCCTCGGCCGGCCGCGGCAGTCCGCAGGCTTCGCCGAGCCGGTCCCGCAGATCGTCGAGCAGCGCATTGGTCAGGATGGCGATCCCGGCGAAGAAAGGCTCCCGGCAGCGGGTGGCGACCCGGCTGCAGAAATCGGGAACCCAGCGCAGCGGATGACGGTCGAGAAAGCGGACCGCATCGATCATGCGGCCGCGGTCGAGCAGTGCCGCCAGCAACGCCAGTTCCGCGGCGACATGGTCGTCTGGCAGCCGGTCGAGCGGCGAGCGCCGCAACTCCGTCTCCAGGCCGCTCCGCCAGCGGGCCAGGGAGGCGGCGGCATCGGCCCGCAACTCCTCGTCCAGCCAGGAGCCTTCGGTCGGGCAGGCGCGCAGCTCGCCGGTCCGGTGGATGGCGGCGAAATCGGCAGTCAGCGGGGTGAGGCTGCGGCGAGTGATCCGCTCCGGCAGGTCGCTCACCACCTCGTCGACCAGGGCGGCGGCCTGCAGGGCGTCGTCGCGGTCGAGCGCCAGGGGGCCGCGGGCGACCGGGGCGTTGCGCAGCGCCTCCAGCAGGGCGGGAGTCGGCTCTTCGGCATGCAGATGGGAGAGAAGGCGCAGCCCCTCGGCGGTGGCGCCCGGATCCAGGCCGCCGGAACCGGTGCGGTTCGTGACGGGAACCCCGCCCTGGCGGGGTGGTGACAGGGCTTCTAGAGCCGTGCTCTCCACGCTGTTCCTCCCGGCAGTCGGGCCGGATCGGGCGAATGCCGGGACCGGGCCGCATGGGAACGCTGCACGAATAGTTTTCGTGTCTTATGGAAGTCTTGTGGTGCCGCCGCTTGCGGCCGGATCATCGTCCGAACGTTTGCGCGATCTGTTGCAAGTCTCTACTACCAGGGGGACAAGCATTGGTCAATGTGGCCGATGGATCGGGGAAAGGCATAGACCGGCGGTTGCCTTGCGACACGATGTCCGGCCTTATCGCAAGTCGCCGGTCCCACACAGGAGTTTCCGCCGCCATGCCGCTCCCCCTCATCGAACAGGCCGATGCCGCACCGGAAGTCCGCGCCGTCTACGACGACATCAAGACGACGCGCAACGTTCCGGACGTGAACAATTTCTGGAAGATGATCGCCCACCACCCGCCGACCCTGGCGCGGACCTGGGACAGCCTGAAGGAGGTGATGGCCCCCGGCGCGCTGGACCCGCTGGTGAAAGAGATGATCTTCGTCGCGGTCAGCGTCACCAACAACTGCCAGTACTGCATCCGCTCGCACGAGGCGGCGGCGCGCCGGCTGGGCATGACCGACGCGCAGTTCGGCGAGCTGATGGCGGTGGTGGGCATGGCGAACGAGACCAACCGCCTTGCCGTCGGCTATCAGGTGGAACTGGACGAGCGGCTGAAGTGATCGGCGTCAGGCGGCGCGCGGCAGCGCCCGTGCCGCCGCTCCTTCCAGACCGCCTTCGAGGCGCCGCTGCGGCAGGCCGTTGATCAGGTCGCTGCGGACGATGAAATGGGCGATGCTGCGACCGTCGCCCAGCTCCTCGCTGGCGATGCGTTCCACCCGCACCTCCACGTCCCAGCCGATGTTGGCCCAGGCGGTGCGGATGCGGCGGGCCAGTTCGCGGGCGCCGCGCTCGCTGAAGCTGTCGAGCCGACCGGCCGACGGGCCGGGGTGGAAGCGGGGATAGGGCTGGGGCATGGCCGTGTCTCCTTGCTCGGATGCGATGCACCGGACTGCCCGGCGATCCGCTGAACAAGGAATAGTCCAAGATGGACTATCTTGGCTAACGAAAGCCGATACCGAAGCGGTATAGGCGTCAGGGCTCCTGCAGGCCGACCACGGTGTGCAGGGTGTCGAGGTCCTCCAGCGCCACGGCGAACTCGCGGTCGGCCGGACGGTATTCACGCAGGATCACCGCATCGGTGCCGCGGCGCACGAACTCCTTCACCAGCACCGCCTTGTTGCGCTTGACCACCACCACGCCGGACCCCGGCGCCGGCGGCTTGTGCGGGTTGACGTGCAGAAGCTGGGCCGGGCGGAAGCGCGGCATCATCGAGTCGCCGACCACATACATGGCGTAAGGATCGCGGGCATTCTTCAGGTAGTCGGGCCGGGCGATCCAGTCGATGGGGCCGTCCTCCAGGAACATTTCCTGGTCCACCCCGCCACGCGCCGCCGCCCGCACCGGCATCGAGGCGGCGGCCTGCGTCTGCGGAGCCGGTGCCGTGCGGAGCAGCGGGGCGAGCGCCGGGCGGGCCGGGCGGGGCGTCGCCGTGGGAACCGCCGGCACATCGAGGCCGAGCAGGAGTGCCGGCTCCACCCCCAGCGGACGGGCGAGCTTGACCGCCCAATCGACGGTCATCTTGCGCTGGCCGGTCTCCAGCTTGTTGATCTGGGGCTGGGAGGTGCCCGCCAGTTCGGCCAGCTTCTCCTGGCTCAGCCCGGCGGCCTGCCGCAGTTCACGCATGGTGGTCATGGGCCGTTCATACCAAATTGGCTTTGGAAAGTCCATAACTGCGGCATAAAGCCAGTTGCGCGTAGAACTCGGCTTGGCTTAAACCATAGCGGTATGACGCTCGACGACTGGCTCACCCGGACCGCAACCAAGGAAGAGGCCTTTGCCGCCCTGATCGGGACGAGCCAGGCCACGGTCAACCGCTACCGCCATGGCCGCCGCGTCCCCCGTCCCGCCGTGATGGCCCGCATCGCCGCGGCCACCGGCGGGCAGGTGACGGCGAATGACTTCCATGGGCTGGGGGAGGGGTGACCGGTGCCCCCTCCCTAACCCTCCCCCTCTTCGAGGGAGAGGGAACTCCGCCGTTCCTGCGCTTGGCTCCCTCTCCCGCCGAAGGCGGGGGAGGGTTGGGGAGGGGGCAATACGCGCGCAACAAAAAAGGCCCTCTCCCGATGGAAAAGGGCCTTTTCTGTGAAGCTGTCGCTCTTACGAGAACAGGCTCGACACCGACCGCTCTTCGCTGATGCGCATGATCGCTTCGGCGAGCAGGGGGGCGATGGTCAGCTGGCGGATGTTGCGCGACACGCGCACCGCTTCGGTCGCCTGGATGCTGTCGGTGGTGACCAGCTGCTCCAGAGGCGAGACGGCGACGCGGGCGACCGCACCGCCGGACAGGACGCCGTGGGTGCAGAAGGCGTGGACCGACTTGGCGCCGGCTTCCATCAGCGCGACGGCGGCGTTGCACAGCGTGCCGCCCGAGTCGACGATGTCGTCGATCAGGATGCAGCGGCGGCCATTGGCGTCACCGATGATGTTCATCACCTCCGACACGCCGGCGCGCTCGCGCCGCTTGTCGATGATGGCCAGATCGGCGTCCAGGCGCTTGGCCAGCGCGCGGGCGCGCACCACGCCGCCGACGTCCGGCGACACGATGGTGACCTCGCCGATGTTCTCGAAGGACTGGCGGATGTCCTTCTCGAAGACCGGGGCGGCCATCAGGTTGTCGGTGGGGATGTCGAAGAAGCCCTGGATCTGACCCGCATGCAGGTCCATCGTCAGCACGCGGTTGGCGCCGGCCTGGGTGATCAGGTTGGCGACCAGCTTGGCCGAGATCGGCGTGCGCGGGCCGGTCTTGCGATCCTGCCGGGCGTAGCCATAGTAGGGAATGACCGCCGTGATGCGCCGGGCCGACCCGCGCCGAAGCGCATCGATCGTCACCAGCAGTTCCATCAGGTTGTCGTTGGCCGGAGCCGAGGTCGACTGGACGACGAACACGTCCTCGCCGCGCACGTTCTCCAGGATCTCGACGAAAACCTCCATGTCGGAGAAACGGCGTACGCTCGCTTTCGTCAGCGGCACGCCGAGACAGGTGGAGATCGCCTCGGCCAGCGGACGGTTGCTGTTGCCGGCAAGCACCTTCATCGGGGTCGGCTCTCTTTGCAGGGATACGGCTCAAGGCACGTTGGACGCTTGCACGCCGCCGCCCCTTGAAAACGGGGCGGACCATAACAAAGGGCCGGGCCCATGTAAACGTTCCATGACGGTGTGGTCTTTCCCCATTGGGAATGCCGCCCTGCGCGGGCGGCATGACCGTGTCCCACACCGTTGCCCGTTCGGGCTGGTTCAGGTCTGCAGGACGATGGCCGAAAGGCCGCGGCCGTAATCCGATTCGCCCCGAAGGCAGGAGCGGCGATAGCTGAAAAAGCGGTCCTCCTCCGCCACCGTGTCGTTGGGGCAGCGCTGGATCACCGTGACGCCGGAGTCGCCCAGCCGGCGCGTGACGTAGGCGGCCAGATCGAACAGGAAATGGCCGGGCTTGCGGGCCGGGGCGAAATAGTCGCGGTTGCGCGGGTCCTCCTCCTCGAACGGGGCGGGGAACTCCGGCCCGACCTCATAGGAGCGCTGGGCGATGCAGGGACCGATGCAGGCGACGATCCGGTTCGGCTTGGCCCCCAGTTCAACCATGCGGGCGACGGTCGCCTCGATGACGCCGGCCTTGGCGCCCTTCCAACCGGCATGGGCGGCGCCGATCACCCGCGCCTTGCTGTCGGCGAACAGCACGGGCGCGCAGTCGGCGGTCAGGATGCCAAGCGCGATCCCCGACTGCCGGGTCGCCATGGCGTCGGCCTTCGGCGCCGTCTCGGGCGTCCACGGCTCCTCCACCACCACGCAGGTCGGGCTGTGGACCTGGTAGCAGGTGACGAGATTGCCGGGCTCCACCTCCATGCGCGCCGCGGCGCGGGCGCGGTTCTCATGCACGGCGGCACTCGAGTCGTTGGAGCCCAGCCCGCAGTTCAGCGAGGCGTAGAGCCCGGTGGATACCCCGCCGGTGCGGGTGAAAAAGGCGTGGCGGATATGTGTGATGTCGTTCAGCGCGCCGAGTGTGATCACGAACGCCGTCCTTCCCTGTTCTGTGGCCTCTCTCATGCCCAACAGGGCAGGGGGCCGCGATGCACCGTCCGCCCGGATTGTTCCGGAGGCGGTTACAGTGCGGTGTCTCTAACCGGTTTCGGCACTTATTGGTCAGAAGCCCGCCGGCGGGGTGGCGTCGGCGAAGGCTCCGGGCGTGGCAAGCGCGACCAGCTTGAACAGCCTGCCCATTTGCGCCGGATCGATCAAGCGGTCCAGCGCGCCGCGGATGTCCTGCGCCTGGGCCGGGCTGGCCTTGGCCGACAGGGCCGACGCCCGCTGGCGGATGCCCAGCCGGGTCAGCCATTCCCCCTGCTCCACCGGGCCGAAGGACTGGGCGCCACCCTCCCGCGCCGCGGCGGCGATGCCGGCGAAATCGACATGAGCGGTCAGGTCGGCCTCGCCCGGCGCCTCCAGCACGGGGGCATAGGCATGGCGGCGCATCGCCTGCAGCGTGTCGCCGACCGCCGGACCCTGGACATAGCCATAGTCGATCACCAGCGCAGCGCCGGGGGCCGCGGCCAACCGGGCGCCGATCACGCGCGCCACCGCCTGCGATGCGGGGGAGACCTCGACCACGCTGCCGTCGGGCGCGTCGCGGAGCGAGTCCGGCACCAGCCGGCTGCCGGAACTGCCGAACGCCTCCAGCACGAAGCGGAAGCGCGGATCCTCCTGCGTGCCGTCGGGGTCGATGTCGACCAGCCGCTCGAACCAGCCATGGTTGGTCTTCTGCACCTGACGGATCGGCAGGGCGTCGAAGAACTCGTTGGCGATCAGGATGGTCGGGCCGTCCGGCACATCCTCCAGCCGGTCGTGCCATTGGACGGAGTCGCCCAGGATCGGCTGCAGCGTCTGGCGCTGGCGCTCGCGCAGGTGCGGGCTGGTCTCCACCAGATGGACGGTGGCGTTGTCGCGGAACAGTGGCAGTACCGCCGCCGCCCGCAGCACATCGGCCATCAGCGTGCCGCGGCCGGGACCCAGCTCCACCAGATGGAAGGGGCCGGGGCCGCCGAGCCGCGCCCATGTATCGACGCACCAGAGCCCGACCAACTCCCCGAACATCTGGCTGATTTCCGGCGCGGTGGTGAAGTCGCCGCCGCTGCCGAACGGGTCGCGCCGCATGTAATAGCCGAAACGCGGATGGCCCAGCGCCTCCGCCATGAAGGCGCCGACGCTGATCGGCCCATCCATGACGATGCGGCGGGCCAGCAGGCGTGCCAGAGTGTCCGGAAGGGCGCTCTCATCCCCCGCCATGGCGTCAGGCCGGCAGAGCGTGGCGCCGGCCGCGCACGACCAGCCATAGTCCGATGGCCAGCATCGGCAACGACAGCAGCTGTCCCATCGTCGCGCCGGCGAACAGGAAGCCCAGCTGCGGGTCGGGCTCGCGGAAGAACTCCACGGTGATGCGCGACAGGCCGTAGCCGATCAGGAACAGCCCGCCCACCGTGCCCGGCCGGTGGCGGACTGCCGGAATGCGGATGGCGATCGCCAGCAGGATGAACAGCACCACGCCTTCCAGCGCCGCCTCGTAAAGCTGGCTGGGATGGCGCGGCACCTGCAGCGGATCGCGCGGAAACACCATGGCATAGGCGAAGTCGGGGGCCGGCCGGCCATACAGCTCGCCATTGATGAAATTGGCGATGCGGCCGAAGAACAGACCGATGGGCGCGCAGGCGGCGATGATGTCGCCGAAGACAAAGGTCGAGATGCCGCGGCGCCAGCAGAACAGCCCGATGGCCGTCAGCACGCCGACCATGCCGCCGTGGAACGACATGCCGCCATGCCAGACCTGCAGGGCGTCCAGCGGGTTTTCCATGTAGTAGGGCAGGTTGTAGAACAGCACATAGCCGATCCGCCCGCCCAGGATGGTGCCGATCACCGCCCAGGTCAGGAAGTCGTCGAACTCCTCCGGCTTGGGCCGCAGATCCGGGTCGAGCCGCGCCAGCCCCATGCAATAGCGCCAGCCCAGCACGAACCCGGCCAGATAGGCCAGCGCGTACCAGCGGACGACGACCGGTCCAACGGCGAAGGCGACCGGATCGATGGTGGGGAAGGCGACGACTGGCAGGGTGGCGAACATAGGAACTCCGGTCAGCGGTACGGGTCGGGCTGCGACAGGAAATCCTGCACATAGCGCCGGACACCCTCTTCCAGCTCGGTGAAGGGCTGGTCGAACCCGGCGGCGCGCAGGCGATCCGTCGTCGCCTGCGTGAAATATTGGTATTTGCCGCGCAGATGCTCAGGCATGTCGAAGTACTCAATCCGGGGAGGCAGCCCCAGAGCGGCGAAGGTCGCCAGCGCGAGGTCCTTGAAGCTGCGCGACTTGCCGGTGCCGACATTGAACAGGCCGCTGACCTCCGGATGGTCGTACAGCCACAGCATCACGGCGACGCAGTCGTCGACATAGATGAAGTCGCGCAGCTGGCCGCCATCCTCGAAGCCGTCCTTGTGCGACTTGAACAGGCGCGCCGGATTGCCGGCCGTCAGCTGCGGATACAGCTTGGCGACCACGCTCATCATGTCGCCCTTGTGGGCTTCATTGGGGCCGTAGACGTTGAAAAACTTCAGCCCGGCCCATTGCGGCGGCACGAGATCGCCGCCGGCGACGGCGCGGGCGATGCGACGGTCGACCAGATGCTTGGACCAGCCATAGGCGTTCAGCGGCCGCAGCCGCGCCAACCCATCGCAGGACCCGTCATCGTCGAAACCGGCGGAGCCGTCGCCATAGGTCGCGGCGGAGGACGCATAGATCAGTCTGCAGCCGCGCCAGGAACACCAGCGCCACAGGTCCAGCGTCAGCGCGACGTTATTGGCGACGATCTTGTCGACATCCCGCTCGGTGGTGGCCGAGATGGCGCCGAGATGGAAGACGGTGTCGATCTCCGCCGCGTGCTGGTCGAGGAAGGCCAGCGTCTGCTCCGGCGGCACCAGAGCCGCGACCTCACGCTTGGCGAGGTTCTGCCACTTCTCGCCATCACGGAAGCGGTCGATGACCGCCACGTCAGTGATGCCGCGCGCAGCCAGAGCCGCGACAAGGTTGGACCCGATGAAGCCGGCCCCGCCGGTGACCACGATCATAGCGCTGTCCGCTGTTGCTCGACGCGTTTCGTGGGGACTTATAGGCGGGCGGGGCGGT
>NZ_LGQY01000069.1:0-19804 GCF_003116065.1 Azospirillum sp. TSO5
GGGGGGGGGGGGGGGGGGGGGGGGGATGCATCGGGTGGATTTAGTGGGGACCGGGGAGCGCGCGATGCTTGAGAATCCTCACCACGCATCCCCCTCACCCTAACCCTCTCCCCGCTTTCGGCGGACCTATGGTCCGCCTGTCGCGTCAGCGCAAACGAAGTTTGCGCGTGAGCGGGGGGAGAGGGGGCTTTTTCCACGTCAGGAGATCTATGCCTCCCTTAGACGCAGGGAAAGGTCGGAAGCCTTGGCTACAGCGCCAGATCGGACGACAGGGGCCGGTCCAGCCCCAGCCAGGCGTCGGCCAGCGGGCCGACGGTCAGCGCGCCGTCCAGCCGGCAGTCGGTCAGGGCGGCGCGGAAGGTCTCGTGAAGGTCGGCCAGGGCAGAGGACGGCAATCCCGTCGCCAGACGCAGGGTCACGTTCAGCCGGCGGCCGGCGAGCGTCGCCATCAGCTGCACCGGACCCAGCCGCTGCGGCCGGGCCTGAAGCACCAGGGTGATGCGGTCGGACAGGCCGTCTTCGATGCCGACGGCGCACAACAGGCTGTCGTCGCTGTCCAGAAGCGGCACGCGCGACAGCCGCCACAGCCGTCCGTCCACCGGCTGGAAGCGCGAGGCCAGCGCCCGGTCGCTGTCGTCGAGCAGCAGCCCGCCGTCGAGATCCTCCAGCCGGGCCGCCGCCTCCGGTCCCAGCCAGCCGCGGCAGCCGTCCGCCGTCGCCGCCAGGAACAGGGCGAGCGCGGCGCCGAAGGTCGAATCACAGCGCGGCAGGCATCCCCGCGCCAGCGCCGCATCGGCCGGCGACAGCGAATCGAGCAGGTCGAGCAGGCGGCGCACGAGCGGTCCGGCCTCGTCCCCGTCATCCGTGGCGCGCGGGGCGGGTGACGGCGTCACGGCGAACTGCGCGGCCAGCAGCTCCGGCGGCGGCACATGCCGGGGGACGAGGTCGCGCGCTCCCATTCAGTTGGTTCCCATTGCTTGCCGTTCCGCTCAATAGACGACGGTATCGGCGTCGTCGGATTGCGGGATGATGATGGTGCCGTCGTCGGCCATCGCCTTGGCGACGCGGACGATCTCCCCCTGGGCGTCGTTGACGTCGCGCATGCGCAAGGGACCCATGTTCTCGATCTCGTCCAGCAGGATCAGGCGGGCGCGTTCCGACAGCACCGACAGGAAATGGTCGCGCTGGGCCGCCGGCGCCCCCTTCAGCGCGATGGCGAGCTGCCCGGTGTCGCAACGGCGGATCACCGCCTGCAACGACACGCGGTCCAGCCGCATCAGATCCTCGAAGGTGAACATCAGCTGCTTGATGCGCTGGGTCGGCTCCGGCATCACCGTTTCCAGATCGTCGAAGATCTCGGTCAGCGTCTCGCGGTCGATGCGGTTGAAGATGTCGGCCATCCGCTCCAGCGAATCGTTGCCGTGGGTGCGGGCATAGTTCGCCATGAACTCGTTGTGCAGGATCGATTCGATGTCCAGCAGCACCTCGCGCTGCACCGATTCGATCTGGATCATGCGCTCGATCACCTCGGTGCGGATGGCGGGGGGCAGCAGGACCAGCACCTTGGCGGCATGGTCGGCGCGCATCTTGGACAGGATGACCGCCGCGGTCTGGGGATATTCGCCGGCAAGATAGCTGGCGAGCACCCCCTCGTTCACGTTGGACATCTTCTCCCACATGGTGCGGCCGGCGGGGCCGCGGATCTCGCCCATGATCTCCGTCACGCGGTCGGCCGGCAGGAAGCGGTTCAGCATCCGCTCCGTGCTGTCATAGGAACCGACGACCGACCCGGCATTGGCGAAGCGTTCGGTGAAGATGCGCATCAGCGTCTCCACCAGATTGGAGGTGACGTTGCCGAGAGTCGCCATCGCCCGGCTGACGAGGCGGATTTCATCCTCGTCCAACCGTTCCATCAGCCGTGAGCCGCGCTCCTCGCCCAGCGCCAGAAAGATGACGGCGCTTTTCTCGATGCCGGTCAGGCTCTTGTAGTTCTCACGGATCTTGATCGGCGATCCCATGGCGTCACCTCAGAAGGAATAATCGGCGGAGGGGGCGGAGGGCGGGGCGGTACCGGACGCGTCGGCCGGCGGCAGGGCCAGAGCACGGTCGTGGCGGAAGGCGACCGCCATCACCGCACCGGCCACCAGCAGCAGCGGGTGCGGGATCAGCGGGTTGGGGTCGAGGGCGGCCAGCAGCCCGGCGACCGAGCCGTCCTCCGGCACCGCGACGCCACGGCGGCGGGCCAAGGCGAGAAGGCTGTCGGCGAGGCTGGCAGGGGGGCTGGCGGGAGCGTCGTCCATCGGCTCAAACCCCGTAGGAGCGGATCAGGCTGCCGGCGATCAGGAACCAGCCGTCGGTCAGCACGAAGAAGATGATCTTGAAGGGCAGCGCGATCATCACCGGCGGCAGCATCATCATGCCCATCGCCATCAGGATCGCCGCCACCACCATGTCGATCACCAGGAAGGGCAGGAACAGCAGGAAGCCGATCTCGAAGGCACGACGCAGCTCCGACAGCAGGAAGGCTGGCATCAGCAGCCGCAGATCGACGCTTTCCGCCGTCACCGGGCGCTCGTCCTTAGCCGGTGCCGTATCTTCGGTGGCCGGCTTCGGCTTTGCCGTGAAGGCGGCGAAGGCGGCGAGGTCGCGTTCGCGGACATGGGAGGCCATGAAGCCGCGGAACGGCTCGATCATGCGCTCCAAGCCCTGTTCCTGGGTGACCTGCTCGTTCAGCAGCGGGCGCAGGCCGTCCTGCCAGGCGCTGTCGATCACCGGCCCCATGATGTGGAAGGTCAGGAACATGGCGAGGCTGACCAGCACCATGTTCGGCGGCGACTGCTGCAGGCCCAGCGCGGAGCGCAGCAGCGACAGCACGACGATGATGCGGGTGAAGCAGGTGACCATGATCAGCAGGCCGGGCGCGACGCTGAGCACCGTCAGCAGCACGATGCCCTGGACGATCCGCCCCGACAGGCTGGCGCCGTCCGTCAGCGATCCCAGCGCGCCCAGGTTGAGGTCGAGCGGCGCCGCCGCGGCGGGGCCGGCGGCGAGGAGGAGGGCCAGGAGGAGGATCAGGGGGCGGAGGCGCATGCGGGGGCTTTCGGGGGGCTCCCCCTCTCCCCCCCGGGGAGAGGGTCGGGGTGAGGGGGATGCATAAGTAGGATTCTCGGAAAAGGGCCGCCGCGCGTCCCCCTCACCCTAACCCTCTCCCCGGGGGGGAGAGGGGATTCAGCTCAATCGATCTCCAGCTCCGTGCGCACGATCTCGGTCAGCGTCACGCCCAGCCGCTGGTCCTCGACGATCACCACTTCGCCGCGGGCGACCAGACGGTGGTTGACCAGGACCTCGACCGGTTCGTCCACCTTGCGCTCCAGCTCCAGCACGGCGCCGCGGCCGAGCTTCAGCAGTTGCGCCACCAGCATGCTGGTGCGGCCAAGGACGACCTGAACGTCCACCGGCACGTTGTAGATCGCGTTCATAGGGCCGTCGTAAGGCTTGTCGCCAATCCTGTCCGGGGCCTTCTCAGCCTGCTTGGGATCGTCGTCGAGCATGTCGAGGTTCAAGGGAGGCATGAGGGTTCTCGCTTCGGATCGTTAAAGGTCGGAGGACAGCGCCGGTGTCAGGGCGGCGGCGGCGCGGTCGGTGAGGTCGGCGACGGCGGCCTCGATGGCGGCGGGATCGCGGCGGAGGGAGCCGGCGCCCCAGCTCGCCTCCACGGCGCCCACCGCCAGCGCCGGGTCGCCCTGGATATCGAGACGGCCCTGGAAGACGCCCTGCCCGGCCAGCCGCTCCTCCAGCGGGTGGCAGAGCAAGGGGTGAAGGCGCAGGGTCAGCACGGGAGCCTGTCCGGCGGCGCGCAGGGCGTCGGCGGCGAGACGCTCGACCTCGGCACGGGCGATCTGATCGAGCAGGCGCGGCGCCATGCGGCGGACCAGCGCCAGCAGCACGAAGGCGCCCTGGGCCTCCAGCCGCTCCATCAGGGCGGCATGGTCGGCGTCGAGCGCCGCCATCCGCTGGGCCAGTTGGTCGAGGGTGGCGGACAGCTCCGCCTCGATGCGGCGGGCAGCGGAGAGTTCGCCGTCGCGGCGGCCCTGGGCGAGGCCCTCGGCCAGCGCTGTCTCGCGGGCCTTGTCCAGCGCCGCCCGGTGCTCGCGTTCCGACAAAGTCGGCAGGTCGAGCGGGTCGGCGATCTCTACCTCGGCAGGCTCCGCGACCGCGACGGGGGCGCCGAAGCTGTGGTCGAAGCGGTAGCGTGGGTAGGCAGCCATCACGCCACCTCCTCATAGAGCCAGGAGCGCAGGATATCGATGGCCTCGTCCGGATACTGGTCGACCAGCTCGCCCAGCCGGCGGATGGAGGAGGCGCGGACGCGGCCCTCGACGGTGCGCAGCTCGATCAGCTGGTCCATCGTCTCTTCGATGCCCAGCTGCGGCGCCATCGGGGCGGCGGCCAGGGCGGGGTCGGCTTCCTCGCCGTCAGAGGGCAAAGCACCGGCGGCGGCGGTTGCCGCATTGGCCGGGCCGGTCAATTGCGGCATGGCGCCGCCGGCCGGGGCGGCCAGCGCCGGGGCTTCCGCCACCACCGGCTCGGGGGCGGGGAAGACGCGGCGGATCAGCGGACGCAGGCCGACCAGAATCACCAGGGCGGACAGCACCAGCAGGATCACCCACTGGATCAGCGTCATGATGTTGCGGGTCAACGTCTCGGCGATCTCGTCGCCCAGCGGACGGGGGGCGAGGTCGGGCGCCAGATCGACGAATTCCAGATTGTCCACCGTAACCCGGTCGCCGCGCGCCTCGCTGAAGCCCATGGCGGAGCGGACCAGCTCGCTTAGGCGCTGAAGCTCTTCCGCGCTGCGCGGCTCGTACTGGCGGGTGCCGTCGGCGGCGGTCTTCCAGGTGCCGTTGACCAGCACGGCGACGCTGAGGCGGCGGACGTCGCCGGGCTCGATCACCGTTTCGCGGCTGACGTTGGAGATCTCGTAATTGACCGTCTCCTCCTGCCGCTTGCTGTCGTTGGAGGATTGCGGGCCTTGCGACTGGGCGCGGACGTCGCGCTGCGGCAGGTTCTGTTCGGCGGTGACCGGCGGCTCGCCGTTGGTGTCCTGGCTGCGGTCCTGCTCCTGCACGGTCTGGGTGGAACGGACGACCTGGCTGTTGGGGTCGAAGGTCTGGCTGCGCACCACCTCGCGCTTGGTCTCCACCTCGGCGGCGACCTGGACGCGGACGTTGCCGGCGCCGAGACGGGCGGTCAGCATCTGCTCCACCGCGCGGGCGACGCGGGTTTCCGCCGCGACGCGCAGTCCGTCGGTGCGGGCCGAGGCCAGCCCGGGGCCGTCATCCTCGGTCAGCAGAAGCTCGCCGGAGGCATCCATCACCGTCACGGCGCTGGGCTTCAGGTTGGGCACGGCGGCGGAGACGAGGTGGCGGATCGACAGGGCCTGCTTGCGGTCCATCGATCCCCGGCCGCGCATGCGCACCACCACCGACGCGGTCGGCTTGGGGGCGTTGCGCGAGAACTCCTCGCGTTCCGGCAGGACGATGTGGACGCGCGCCGCCTCGACGCCGGACAGCGTCTCGATGGTGCGGCCGAGTTCGCCCTCCATGGCGCGCAGGCGGTTGATGCGCTGCATGAAGCTGGTGATGCCGAGCGGCTTGTCGGTGTCGAACAGCTCGTAGCCGACGCCGCCGTGGGACGGCAGGCCCTTTTCCGCGAGCGCCATGCGGACGCGGGAGACGTCGGCCTGCGGCACGCTGATCGTCGTGCCGTCGAAGCCGGCGTTGACCGGCACGCCCATCTCCTGCACCGCCTTGGCGATGCGGCCGGCCTCCGCCGGTTCCAGGCCGCTGTAGAGCGCGGTCATGTGCGGCTGCGACAGCAGCAGCGCCATGCCGGCGACGGCCAGGACGATGCCGAGCCCGGTGCCCGCCAGGACGAGCAGCCGACCGCGCCCCAACGACCGCAAGGTGTCGATCAGACTGTCCACGGTTCCCCGCACCTTTAAAGTTTCTGAAAATCGGCGGGCCTAGTCTTCGCCCTGCACACCCCGTCACGCTAACGGCGCGACTTTTAAGCGGAGTAAAAAACGGGAGCGGTGCTGAAGACAAAACTTCTAAAACTTTACCCGTTTCTTGATTGACTAAAATTTTCGGCAATGTCCGGCGGGATGGAGCGATGATTACACGACTTGGCATCGCAGGTACGGCGGCGGCGCGGGGCGAAGTCCTGAACAGGCTGCGCGGGTCGGGGCGGATCCTGGTGATCGCCCTGCCGGTCGCCCGGCTGCTGGCAGGATTGGTGGCGCTGGGCGCGGTGGCGGCGGCCGGGATCGGCGGCTATTGGCTGGCGGCGGGCACTGAAGCCGTCGAGCGGTTGTGGGTGCCATCGGCGGAGACCACGCCGGCCGACGTGGTGGTCGACATGCCGGAACTGGTCGTCAACCTGCGCCGCGACACGCCGTCCCGCTTCCTGAAGATCGGACTGTCGCTGACCGTCGCCCACAACGACCGCCAGGCGCTGGAACAGGCAATGCCGCAGCTGACCGACAGCCTGCAGGAATTCCTGCGCAACCTGGACCAGGACGACCTGGAAGGGTCGGCCGGGCTGCACCGCCTGCGCAGCGAGATCAGGCGCCGCTTCAACCTGATCCTGTCCGACCCCGCCGGCCGGCGCGACGTCGTCACCGACGTTCTGCTGCGCAGCCTGCTCACGCAATAGCGACCTCCAGAGGCACCGGATGACCGACACCCCCGCCCCGATCACCCCGTCCATGGCCGCCCCATCCATGGCCGCCCCTCAGCCCGTTGAGGTCGAGGATGCGGACTGGTCCGACGCCGCGTGGGAACTGGCCGCGGCACAGCAGACCGCCGCGCCCGCTCCGCCCGCCGCAGCAGAGGCCGCAGAGGCCGAGGCAATGGCCGAGGCGATGCAGCAGGCGCTGAGCGGCGAGACCAAGACGCTGAGCCAGGAGGAGATCGACCGGCTGCTGAATTTCGGCGCGCCGGAAGGCGGCGGGCCGGAGATGAGCGCCATCCAGCGGCTGGTCAGCTCGACCACGGTCAACAAGGACCGGCTGCCGATGCTGGACGTGGTGTTCGACCGCATGGTGCGGATGCTGAACACCTCGCTGCGCCAGTTCGCCTCCACCAACGTGGAGGCGTCGCTGTCGAAGATCGAATGGCTGCGCTACACCGATTTCCAGGACGCCATCGAGTTGCCGGCCCTGATCGGCGTCGCCCGCGCCGAGCCGTGGGACAACCAGATGCTGGTGACCATCGACAGCGCGCTGATCTATTGCATGATGGACGTGCTGCTGGGCGGGCGGCGGTCCAGGCCGGGGCGGATCGACGGGCGCGCCTACACCTCCATCGAACGCAAGATGACCGAGCGGATGATGAAGGTGGTGCTGCAGGATCTGGGGCAGTCCTTCGATCCGCTGGCGCAGGTCGATTTCGTCTTCGACCGGCTGGAGGTGAACCCGCAGTTCGCCACCATCACGCGCGCCACCAACGCCATCATCCGCGTGCGCATCGCCGTGGAGGTGGAGCGCCGCACCGGCCACATCGACATCGTCATCCCCTATGCCACGCTGGAGCCGATCCGCGGCAAGCTGGTGCAGATGTTCATGGGCGAGAAGTTCGGCCATGACACCGTGTGGGAAAGCCATCTGAAGAACGAGCTGATGCGCTCCAAGCTGGAGCTGGTCGCCGTGCTGGCGGAGACCAAGGTGCCGTTGGGCGAGGTGCTGGCCTGGCAGAAGGGCCAGTCGCTGAAGCTGCGCATCAATCCCGATTCCACCGTCCTGGTCTTCAGCAAGACCATCCCGCTGTTCGCCGGACACATGGGACAGCGCAACGACAACATCGCGGTGAAGATCGACACCGATCTCGACACCAAGCAGGAGCTGATCGATGGTCTCCTTTCTCATTGACGCGGCCCTGGCGGTGATGCTGGTCACGGCGACCGCCTATCTGGTCATCGTCAACAAGCGGCTGAAGCTGCTGCGCACCGGCCAGTCCGAGATCAACGCCCTGGTGTCGACCTTCTCCAAGTCGATCGACGACACCGACGCCTCGATGAAGCGCATGGTGGCCTCGGCGACCGAGATCGCCGCCCGGCTGTCCGACGATCTCGACCGCGCCAAGGGCATGAAGGAGGACATGGCGCTGATCCTGGGCTCCTGCGAGCGCACCACCGCGCGCATGGAGGAGTCGGTCCAGCATGCCCGCGCCCTGCTGCGCCGCCTGGACGAGGGCGCCATGGTGAGCACCATGGGGCGCTCCATCCGCAACCGGGCGCGGGTGGAAGGGGCGGATGCCGTCGAGGGCGTGGTGAAGCCGGCCGAGGAGGCGACAGAGGCTGCGGCAAGCTCCCCCCTGGTGTCGGCGTTGAAAGCGGCCGAGGTCGATCATGGCGAGTTCCGGGCGCTTGAAACCGCTCTGCGCGCGGTGGCGGGCCAGCCTGCCGAAGCTGTGGCTCCCGCTCCCACCGGTCCGGCGAAGGCGGCGGCCAGCGCCTTCTATGCGCGGCTGCGCACTGTCGGGTCGGAGGCGTCGGCATGATTCCGCGCATCCTGCCCATCACCCTGGTCGCCGTGCTGATGGTGCTGCCGCTGAAGCTCGGCGCTTTGGTCGATGGCTTCCCGGTGATCGCCCAGCAGTTCGACCGCGAGTTCGGCGCCCATGAACGGCCCTGGGCAACCGACCTGAAGGCGACGGATCCGAAGGCGGCCGATTCCGCACCCGCTCCGGCACCCGCTCCGCTGCCGGTTTCGACGCCGGTCGCCGAGGTGCCGCCGCCGGTGGCGCTGGCGCCGCCGAACTGCACCGATCCGCTGCTGCGCGCCGCCATCGACGAGCAGAAGGCCGACAGCGCCGGCCGGCAGAACCGCCTGCGCGAGGCCGAAGCGGTGCTAGCCGCCACGGAGGCGCGGGTCGGCACGCAGATCCAGCGGCTGAACGGCGTGAAGCGCGAGGTCGAGGCGCTGATGACCCAGCGCTCCACCCTGCAGCAGGAGGATTTGAAGCGGATGGTGTCGATCTATGAGGCGATGAAGCCGCGCGACGCCGCCCGCATCCTGACCGACATGGAAACCGACATCGTGGTGGACGTGCTGGACCGCATCGCCGAGCGGCGCGCCGCCCCGATCCTGGCCGAGATGGCCGACGCCAAGGCGCGCGAGGTGACGCGGCTGATCCTGCAGCGCCGCGCCCTGCCCGGCGACCGCAAGGCCGCTCCGGCGGTGGTGGGGGCCGCGGTTCCCGTCACCGCCGGCATTCCGCGCCCCACCCTGACGAATTGAGCGCCATGACCAGCATGCCCGATGCCGTCTCGGCTCCGCCCCGGCCGGCCGCAACCTCCGCTTCGGCCCAGCGTGGCGGCTCGTCCGGCGACGACGCGCGCGACGAGGACTTCGCCAGTCTGGTGGATGAGGCCACGGAGGAGGAACCCGACGACGGCACCCGCCCCGACCGGCTGCGCAAGCGCAAGGAGCCGCGAGCGGACGACCCCGTCGCCGCGCAGGGTGCGATCACCCAGGCGGTGGTGCAGGCGAGCGGCACCGACGCCCCGTTGATGCCGTGGATGGTGGCCGCCGCTCCGGCGACGCCGCCAACCGCTGCACCGACGGCAACGGTCGGCAAGGCGACGACGCCGGGTTCCGCCGCTCCGCAGGCGGCAGGGCCGGCCGGCGAGGCCAAGCACCCTGCCGGGCAGACCGCCGCGACCGCACCGGCAACCGCGCCGCAACCGGCGCCCACCCCGTCCACACCCAATGCGCCGGCCGGACAGGCCGAAACGGCGGCGCCCGCTGCCGCCGATGCCGCGGCACAGGGCGGTGCCGATCGGACCGCCGAGGCGCCGGCGCCGCTCCAGACCGTGCAGGCCAGCTTGCCGGCCATGGCCGCCGCAGCGCCGAATACGTCTGCCGAAGCGCCCCCCTCCCCGGACGGGCGCGAGAGCCGGCGCGATGAAAGCAGCGATCCCCGTACCGCGGTCCGCGGCGCGCATGGCGCCGGCCGTCAGGGCGCCACCGCCGGCAAGGCCGAGCAGACCGCCGGCGCGCCTGCCGCCCCTCAATCCGCACTGCCCGGGCAGCCGGCCCCCGATGCCGGCCCTGCCCTCGCCGGCCTGGATCCCGCCCCGCCCTTCTCCGCTCCGCCGAGCGCGGGCAGCGGCGATGCGGCAGCCACGGGGTTCGAGGCGGTGCCGACGCTGCCGGCCCAGGCGGCCACCCACTATGCCGCCGCCGCGGCCTCCGGCCGGGCCGCCACCGCGCACAGCCCGGCGATGGCGCAGTTGGCCGCCCCGCTGGTCCGTGTGGCGGAGAGCGGCGGCGGCGAGTTCCACATCGACCTCGCCCCGGCGGAGCTTGGCCGCATCCGCGTCGTCGCCGACGTCAGCGACGGCAAGGTCTCGCTGACCGTCCAGGCCGAACAGGCCGACACGCTGGCCCTGCTGCGGCGCGACCTGACGCAGCTGGAACGCGCGCTCGGCGATGCCGGGCTGTCGCTCGACAGTTCCAACCTGCAGTTCTCGCTTCAGGGCGACGGGCAGTCGCGCGGATTCGCCGCTCCCGACCGGGACGGCAGCTCCGGCGGCTGGCGGGTACCGGCCGAGGCCATTCCCGAAGCCGTTTCCGACCGGCCGCTGCGCCCGATCGACGGGCTGGTCGACGTCACCGTCTGAACAGGAAAGACTTTCCCGCCATGACCACCACGCCCAGCACCGGCCTGATGACCGCCGCGAAGACGAACGCGGCGGCTGCCACGGAAGAGATCAAGAAGCCCACCGTTGATTACGAATCCTTCCTGAAGCTGCTGACCGCCCAGCTGCGCAACCAGGACCCGCTGGCCCCCATGGACGCCACCCAGTTCATGACCCAGCTGGCGCAGCTGTCGACGGTGGAGCAGTCGATGCGCTCCAACGACACGTTGGGCAAGGTGCTGGACACGCTGAAGAGCAGCGGCATGCGGATGGACATGGCCCTGCTCGGTCGCAAGGTGGAGGTGGCGTCCGATCAGCTGTCGCTGACCGACGGCAAGGCGCAGGCCGCCTACACGGTCGAGGGCACGCCGGCCAGTGTGAAGCTGGAGGTGCTGACCAGCACCGGCAGCGTCGTCTACAGCAGCCCCGGTTCGCTGAAGACGGGCCGGCAGGTCTTCGACTGGACCGGCAGGACGGCGAGCGGCGGCACCGCGCCGGACGGCGTCTATACGCTGCGGGTGACGGCGAAGGACAAGGACGGCAAGGCGCTGAACACCGCGACCGTCGTCACCGACACGGTGGCGGAGGTGCGCAGCGTCGACGGCGCCAGCAAGTTCGTGCTGAAGAATGGCGCCACGGTGGATTCCGGCGCGGTGCTGTCGGCGTCGTGAGGTGTGGCATGCCCTCTCCCGTCCAGGGAGAGGGAGGGGACCCGCGCCGAAGGCGTGGGGAGGGTGAGGGGTGATCCGAACATGGATTTCGATCCTTGGATCACCCCTCACCCTTCCCATGCTCTGCATGGGCCCCTTCCCTCTCCCGGGGCGGGAGAGGGAGGCTTTCAGAGGTATTACAGCCGCGTGTTGTCCTGGCGCAGCAGGCGGTCGATCAAAACTGAGCGAATCGGCTGGGCGCTTTCCCGGCCAAAGGAGCCGTTGGCACCAGCTAGGAGCGCGGTGGCGACGCCTTGCGGATCGACCGCCGGGCCGTTGAAACGGCCGTGGCCGGCGAGGTCAAACAGGGACTCCAGCATGGCGCTGCGGGCGTGCGGCAGGCGGCGGCGGACCAGAAGGGCGTCGTCGGCGCTGGACGCCTCCAGCGTGACCTGGGTCAGGATGAAGGCGATGGTCCGCCCGCGCTCCAGCATCGGCACGACCAGCTGGCCGGCCTCGACGTAATAGGGGCCGCCGACGACCGGTTCGGCGGGAGCGGCGGGGGCGGAGTCTTGTGGGGCCTTGATGCGGCCGAAGCCGTAGCCGCCGGCGAAGGCGAGCATCGCGGCCACGGCGAACAGCAGGACGGCTTTCATGGCGCGGGTTCCCGAACAGGCCGGATCATCAGAAGGGCCAGATCATCAGAAGGGTAGAATCACGTCCAGCACCTGCTGGCCGTAGCGCGGCTGCTGAACGTCGGTGATCTGGCCGCGGCCGCCATAGGTGATGCGCGCCTCGGCGATCTTGTCGTATTCGATGGTGTTGGCGTTGCTGATGTCCTCGGGGCGGATGACGCCGGCGATGCGCATCTCGCGCAGTTCGTAGTTCACCCGCACCTCCTGCCGGCCGGCGATGACGAAGTTGCCGTTGGGCAGCACCTGGGTCACCACGGCGGCGACGCGCATGGCGATGCGTTCGTTGCGCTGGATGGTGCCGTTGCCGCTCGACGTGCTGGAACTGTCCAGGTCCACCAGATTGGCCGGGTCGACCGCGTCGGGCAGCACGGCGGGAAGGCGGCTTTCCAGCCCGAAGAAGTTGGGCAGCCCGGCCTTCTCGTTGTTGGTGCGCCCGCGCTGGGTGCTGTTGCGCAGCTGAGCCTGGTCGGAGATGTCGATGACCACGGTCAGCAGGTCGCCGACCGCCTTCGCCCGAGGGTCGCGGAAGAAGTCGCGCGATCCGGTGCGCCAGAGCGAACTTGGGATCTGCTCGGCCGTTGAGGGCCGCGGCATCGGAAGCGAGATCACGCGGGCTTCCGGCTGCAGCGCCGGGTTGGAAATCTCCGACAGGGTGGGAGCGCTGCCGATGTCGGCCAGCCGCGCGCAGCCGCCCGTCGCAAGCGAAAGCAGCAGGATGGGGACGAGCGCGGTGCGCATCTGGGAAGCTCCCTTCATCGGATATCTCAGGGCTTTGCTGCTTGCGGGACGCGCGGGCCACTCACCGAAACGGTCTCGGCCCCGGTGACGGTGCCGGTGACGACGGTGCTGCTGGCGATGTTCATGACGCGGACGGTGTCGCCGACGCCGCCCTCCTGCAGCGCACGCCCGCGGGCGGCCAGCAGCAGCGCGCCATCCTCGTAAACAAGCGTCACCGGCCGATTGCGCTGGACGACGATGGGCGCGCCGACCGAGCCGACCTGCACCAGGCGCCCGGTGGAGAGCTGGCGGCGCGGCGACTGGCCGATCAGCGAATCGGCCGAGGCGATGAAGCCGGTCCCGGCGCGGTCGAGCGACAGGCGGATGGTGGTCAGGTCGGACGCCTCGATGATCTCGCCCGGCCGGATACGGCGGACCGGCACCGGCATCGTCACCTCGACATCGGCCCGGCCGCTCAACTCGACGACATGGCCGCTGCTGAGGATGCGGGCCTGGAAGATGCCGGTGCGGGGGTCGAGGCCGATGTCGCGCACGGCATCCACCGGCCCATCGAAGGGGCGGCCCAGCGTCAGCGCCACCTGCGCGTCCGGCGGCACCGAGGGACCGAGGGAGGCCAGCAGTTCCTCCGCCAGCCGCGTCTCGACGGGATTGGGGACGGGACCGGCGGCGGCCGGGAGGGGAAGCGCCAGCATGGTCCCGAGCAGCAGGGCGGACAGTGGCCGGCGGAGGGCGTGCAGCACGGTCGTCACCGCATGTTGGTCATGGTGGAGGCCATCTGGTCGCCGGCCTCGATCACCTTGGCGTTCATCTCGTAGGCGCGCTGGGCGGAGATCAGCTCGGTGATTTCCTGCACGACGTTGACGTTGGAGGATTCCAGATACTTCTGGCGGATGGTGCCGAAACCGGCTTGGCCGGCCAGGCCCTCCTGCGGTTCGCCCGACGCCGGGGTGGCGCGGAACAGGTTGTCGCCCAGAGCCTCCAGCCCGCTGTCGTTGACGAACACCGTCATCGCCAGCTGGCCCTGGTTGACCGGCTGGGTCTTGCCGTCGACATAGGCCAGCACCTCGCCGGAGCGGTTGATGACCACCTCGCGCGTGCCCTGCGGCACGGTGATGCCGGGGGCGACGGTGAAGCCGTCGGCGGTGACGATGGTGCCCTCCGGCGACAGCTTGAAGCTGCCGGCGCGGGTGTAGACGGTCTCGCCGCCGGGCTGGGTCACGTTGAAGTAGCCGCGCCCCTCGATCGCCAGATCCAACTCGTTTCCGGTGGAGGTCAGGTTGCCGGTGGTGTTGATGCGGTTGACCGAGGTCGGCCGCACGCCCAGCCCCACCTCGACGCCGGTCGGCACGATGGTGCCGCTGTCGGTCGACTGGCTGCCCTGCCGGCGCTCCGCCTGGTACATCAGGTCCTGGAATTCGGCGCGCGAGCGCTTGAAGGCCGTGGTGTTGATGTTGGCGATGTTGTTGGAGATGACCTCGACGTTCATCTGCTGGGCCATCATGCCGGTGGACGCGATGCTGAGCACGCGCATGGACTGACTCTCCCTTTGAAACTTTAAGAGGATTTGCCGAGGCGGTTGATGGCGGAGCGCAGAAGGTCCTGCCCGTCGTCCACCATCTTGGTCACCGCCTGATAATCGCGGGTCAGGTCCATCATCCGGCCGATCTCGACGATGCCCTGCACGTTGGAGCGCTCGACCTTGCCTTCGACCAGACGGGTGTCGGGTGCGGGGCGCGCCTCCATGCCGTCGGCCGGTTCGAACAGCAGGTCGCCGGTCTGCTTCAGCGCCTGCGGGTTGTCGAAGCGCGAGACGGCGATGCGGGCGATCACGTTGCCGTCGGCCGACAGCAGCCCGTCCGAGCCGATGGTTACGGTGCTGCTGTCCGACGGGATGGCGATGGGCCGGCGGCCGTCGTCCAGCACCGGGTAGCCGTTGGGGCCGACCAGCGTGCCGTCGGCATCGCGGCGCAGCCGGCCGTCGCGGCTGTAGCGCACGCCGTCCGGCGTCTGCACCGACAGGAAGCCGTCGCCGTCCAGCGCCACGTCATAGGGGTTGCCGGTCTCGGTAAAGGCGCCGGCGCGCAGATCCGTATAGGTGGAGCGGTCGATGGTGAAGGCGATGCGGTCGGTCGGCTTGCGCCCACCGGTCTCCATCGCCGCTTCGAACAGGGTGCGTTCGCCACGGAAACCGACCGTATTCATGTTGGCGACGTTGTTCGCCACGACGTCCAGCTGCCGCCGCAGCGCCATCTGGCGCGACAGTCCGATGTAAAGCTGGTTCTCCATCGCCGAACACTCCGGTTTTGAACTCCGCCTTAATCTGGACGAGGCAGTTTAAAGCCGGGTTTCAACCTGAGCCGGTCCGGCGGATGCCTTGCCGGTCTTGGCTCAGGTTTGGCGATCATTTCGATAAAATGCGAGACGACTGTGATGAAACGGCGCCCGGGGAACGCACTGACGCTTGGTTCGACGCTGGTTCTCGCCCTGCTGTCGGGGACGGCGCAGGCCGCGACCGTCCGTGCGCAGCTGGGCGACCATGGCGACTATTCGCGGCTGGTGCTGTCGGTGCCGAAGGGAGTGGCGCCGGTGGCGGTCGTTGACGGCTGCGTGTTGCGCATCAGCGTGTCCGATCCGCTGCGCTGGCCACTGGCGAGTTTGCGCGACAGCTTCTCGCGCAGGCTGTCGGATTTCGTGACGGCTGATGGAGGACGCAGCCTGACCGCGACGGTGCCCTGCGGCGCGCGGGTGGCGAGCGTCTTGGAGCGCCGGAACCTGATCGTCGATGTCGGCGGGCCGCCGGTTCCGGGGGTGAAGCCGGGGGTGGGGGATGGGGCGGTGGAGGTGGCGGCGGAGATGGTTGTGGCTGGTGGGGAGGTGCCGAAGGTTCCGCCGTCCGTCGGTGTCGCTGAAGTCGTTGAAGCGCTGAACCCGATCGGCACGGCAAACGCTGCGGCGATGACTCTCCCTCTCCCGGCAGAGTCCCCTCTCCCCCCCGGGGAGAGGGTTAGGGTGAGGGGGGAGCGTGGCGAGGATTCTCGGGAAAAGCACGAAGTGCGTCCCCCTCACCCCGACCCTCTCCCCGGGGGGGAGAGGGAGAGTCCTCCCCTCCCCGTCGTCGCCAGCCTGGAAAGCGAAGTCCAGGATAGCATCCAGAAGACCCTGCGCCAGCTTGAGCGCATGCCGGACCGCACACCGAAACCCGCGACGCAGGCCGCCGAGCCGCCCAAGCCGCCTGCCCCGCCGCCAATCGCCGCGATGGACCTCGCCGGCTGGGCCGGGGAGGATTTCAACCGCAGGCGCGAGGTGCTGCAGGTCGCCATCGAAACGGCGCGGGGCCGTGCGCGGGTCGAGGCGCAGATCGCGCTGGTCCGCTTCCTGCTCGCCCGCGCCATGGACGAGGAAGGGCGCGCGGCGCTGGAAACGGCGGGCAGCCTGTCGCCGGCGCCCGACCAGCGCTATGCCCTGCGCATCCTGGGCGACGCCTTCCGCGCGCTCGACCGCGAGGACGCGCCCGACGACAACCTGTTCGTCCAGCTGCCGGCCGGCGCCATGCCCGACCACAATGTCTGGCGCAGCGCGGCCCTGGCGCCGACCCGCTGGGCGGCGGCGAAGGAGGGGTTGCCGATCGCGTTGCGCCGGCTGCTGGACTATCCGGCCGACCTGCGCAGCCGGCTGCTGACCACGCTCGCCGCAGCGGCGGACGAGGCGGGGGACAGCGCGGCGCTGAACCTGATCGTGCTGGAGATGATCACCGTCGATTCGGCGGGGATGGCCGACGGCCGGCTCGATTATTTCCGCGGCCGGCTGGCGGAGCTGAAGGCGACGCCCGACGCGGCGCTGGAGCGGTACGACGCCGCGGCAGCCTTGCGCCGTGGTCCCTTCGCCCGCCGGGCGGAGGTGCGCGCCATCGAACTGCGTCGTGGCCTGGGCCGGCTGGACGAGGACGGCGCCATCAAGGCGCTGGAAGCGTTGCGCTTCGCCTGGCGCGGCGACGACGTCGAGACGGATGCGCTGGCGGCACTCGGCGGCGCCTATGCCCGCAGCGGCAGGACCGACGCGGCGCTCGACATCTTCGGCCTGCTGGGACGGCGCTTCGGCGCCACCGCACGCGGGCGCGACGCGCTGACGGCCGGGCGCAGCCTGCTGACCGCCGTGCTCGACCGGCTGGAGCAATCGCCGCCGGGCGGGCTCTATGCGCTGGCGCTCCAGGCGCGGCACGGGCGGCTGGTAACGCTGGCCGATACCGCCGACGGCGGGCTGCGCCGGCGCCTCGCCAGCCTGCTGCTGCGCGACGGCTATGGGGTGGAGGCGACCCGCATCCTGCATGCCTTGACCGAACGGGCGACCGGTCCGCGCCGGGCGGAGCTTGGCGCCACGCTGGCCCGCGCCCTGATCGACGGCGGGCGCGAGGGGGAGGCGCTGGACGTGCTGGCCCGCACCGGCGGTGCCGGACTGGAGCCGGGACTGGCCGAACGCCGGGCGCTGCTGCGGGCCGACGCACTGCTCGGCGACGGCGATACGGTGCGGGCGCTCGACGCGCTGCGGGGGTTGGGCGGGGCGGAGGCGGCGCGGCTGCGGGCGCAGGGGCTGTTCGCCGCCGGGGAATGGCGGGCGGCGCGGACCGCCTTCGCCGAACTGGCCGCCGAACGGGAGGCTACGGGAGCGGAGCCGACGGCGGACGATCTGGCCCTGCAGGGGCTGTCGGCCTATCTGGCCGGCGACCGCGATGCGACGCGCGGTTTCAGTGACGCTGAACGCGCGCGGCTGGCCGGCACCCGCTGGGCCGGACTGCTGGACGCGTTCGCCCCGCCGCCGGCCGACGGGCCGCTGCGCGCGGAGTCGGTGGAGCGCGACCTTGCCGCTGCCGGCGCGCTCGACCGGCTGGCGCGGGGATGGCGTTCGACTCACTGACCTTTGGGCCCTGATCCGTAAAGCCGCTTTAAACGGCGGGCTGTAGCGTCGGCGGACTGTTGCCCCCAATCGCGATGGCTGTTGCACATCCGGAGAAGAAGACATGCGCTTGATGTTCGGGTTGATCGCGGTGTTTGCCAGCGTGCTTGGCGGGTTCTATGCGATGGGCGGGCGGATGGCCGTGCTGTGGCAGCCGGTGGAGATCGTCATCATCATCGGCGCCGGCATCGGCGGCTTCGCCATCGCCAACAGCCCGTCTGTCCTGCGCGACACGCTGCGCGCCGTCGGCGCCATCGCCCGTGGGCGGACCACCCCGAAGAACGACTATCTGGACATGATCGCGCTGGTCTATGGCCTGCTGCGCGTCGCGAAGTCCAAGGGCATGTCGCAGATCGAGACCGACATCGACAAGCCGGCCGAAAGCCCGCTGTTCACCCAGTTTCCCAACGTCCTGCGCTATGACCGCTGCATCACCTTCCTGTGCGACTATCTGCGCCTGATCGCGCTGGGGCAGGACAACCCGCACGACCTGGAATCGCTGATGGCGGAGGAGCTGGACACGCTCGGCCGCGAGCTGAACCAGGTGCCGAAGGCCTTGCAGAACCTGGCCGACGCGCTGCCGGCGCTGGGCATCGTCGCCGCGGTGCTGGGCGTCATCAACGCCATGGGCGCCATCAGCGAGGCGCCGGAGGTGCTGGGCCATATGATCGGCGGGGCGCTGACCGGCACTTTCCTGGGCGTGCTGCTGTCCTACGGCATGGTCGGCCCGATCGCCAGCGCCGCCCGCCAGCGCCGCGAGTCGGAGCTGAACATGTATTTCTGCATCAAGGCGGCACTGTGCGCCTACCTGCGCGGCAGCCCGCCGCAGGTCTGCGCCGAATACGCCCGCAAGGTGCTGTACACCGACATCCAGCCCAGTCTGGCGGAGGTGGAGGTCGCCACCACGCTGTCGTCGTCGCAGGCCAAGACCCGCGACGGCCGTCAGGCGGCGTGACCGGCCATGCCGCGCAAGACCGCCCTCCCCCCGATCATCGTCAAGCGCCATCTCGCCAGCCATGACGAGGAAGAGCACAACGGCAGCTGGAAGCTGGCCTATGCCGACTTCGTGACGGCGATGATGACCTTCTTCCTGGTGATGTGGCTGATGAACATCACCACCACGGAACAGCGCAAGGGCATCGCCGACTACTTCAATCCGGTGGCAGTGTCGCAGAGCAACTCCGGTGCCGACGGCATGCTGGCCGGCCGTTCGGTCGACAAGAGCGGATCGCTGACCACCCCGAACGCTGCCGGCGATCAGGCGAGCCCGGTGGCCTCGCCGCCCGTTGTCGCCTCGGTCGGCGACAGCGACCGCCAGCCGGCCGGCCGCAAGGACCCGATGCCCCACCCGCCCGGCGGCACCGTTCCGCCGGTGGACCTGCTGCGCAATGCGACGGAGAGCGCGCCCGCGACGCCTGCCGCTCAACAGCCGGCGCCCGGCGTCAGCGCCACCCGCGCGGAGCTGGAGGCGCTGCTCGACCGCCAGTCCTCCGAACTGACGGAGCGGGTGGCGCTGGAGACACTGGAGCGCGACCTGCGCCAGCGCATCGCCGCCTCGCCGGACCTGAACGGCCTGCAGGGCAGTCTGGTGATTCAGCAGGTGCCGGAGGGCTTGCGTGTGCAGCTGACCGATCAGGCCCGCTTCTCGATGTTCAAGGTCGGCTCGGCGCAGATGAACGAGCCGGGACGGCGGCTGATGCGCATGGTGGCGTCGGCGCTGACGTCGGTGCCGAACCCGATCGGCATCACCGGGCACACCGATGCGCTCGGCTATGCGCCGGATGCGAAGTACGGCAATTGGGAACTGTCGAGCGACCGCGCCAACGCGGCACGGCGCGAACTGATCGCCAGCGGGATTCCGGGCGGGCGCATCGTCCGGGTGGAGGGGCGCGCGGATCTGGATCATTTCGGGGCGAGCGATCCGCTCGATCCCAGCAACCGGCGGATCAGCATCACGTTGCTGCGGCGGTAGGGGGAGTGTCGCAGTGGGTGCCCCCTCCCCATCCCTTGTATGTTGAGTTTGGCTTATAGTGTCTCCGACGGATCGAGCTGCTGGGGGTGGCCACC
>NZ_LGQY01000142.1:0-19571 GCF_003116065.1 Azospirillum sp. TSO5
AACAAGGAATGGGAGGCAATGCCACACTCACCATGAAAACAACATGGTTGCTCCCCCGCTTCGCGGGAGAGGGGGCAGGAGCTTTGCGGGAGTTCAGCGGCAGTCCCCTCTCCCGCGTTAGCGGGGGAGGGTTAGGGAGGGGGCATCGTCAGCCGACACCTATCCTCTCCCCCGCCACAATAATGACACCAATCCCATTTTCGGACTATCATCCCCGCGCGCACTCATCCACGCGCGCCGGGGAGCCTTGCCATGATCCGTTACGCCGAGTTGCAGGTCGCCACCAACTTCAGCTTTCTGGAGGGGGCCTCGCACGCTGACGAGCTGGCGATGACGGCGGCGGCGCTCGGGCTGGCGGCGGTGGGGGTGACGGACCGCAATTCGCTGGCCGGCGTGGTGCAGATGCATGCGGCGGCTAAGAAGGTGGGCATCCGGGCGCTGATCGGCTGCCGGCTGGACCTGACCGATGCCGACAGCCTGCTGGCCTACCCGACCGACCGCGCCGCCTATGCCCGGCTGTCACGGCTGCTGACGCTGGGCAAGATGCGGGCGCCGAAGGGCGAATGCTTCATCGCCCGCGCCGACGTGCTGGCCCATGCCGAAGGCATGCTGTTCCTGCTGCTCGGCCCCCACCAGCGTGACGAGTCGTTCCTGCGCGAACTGCGCGCCTGGCGCGGCGGGCTGGCGCGCGGGCAGCTCTATCTGGCGGCGAGCCACCGCTACCAGGGCGACGATTCCCGGCGGCTGCGCTGGCTGGCCGGGCTGGCGGAGGCGGAGGGGGTGCCGCTGGTCGCCACCAACGACGTGCTCTATCACGGCGCCGGGCGGCGGGCACTGGCCGACGTGATGACCTGCATCCGCCACCACACCACCATCGACGAGGCCGGCTGGCGGCTGTCCGCCAATGCCGAGCGCCATCTGAAGCCGGCCGTCGAGATGGTGCGCCTGTTCCGCGACCATCCCGACGCCGTCGCCCGCACCCTGGAGATCGCCGAGGCCTGCCGCTTCTCGCTGGACGAGTTGCGCTATGAATATCCCGACGAAGTGGCGGAGGGCCGCGATCCGCAGGACACGCTGGTGACGCTGACCTGGGAGGGGGGCGCAAGACTGTATCCCGGCGGCATCCCCGACAAGGTCCGCGCCGCCGTCAAGCATGAGTTGGCCTTGATCGGGGAGCTGCGCTACGCCCCCTATTTCCTGACCGTCCACGACATCGTCCGATTCGCGAGGGGCCAGGGCATCCTCTGCCAGGGGCGCGGCAGTGCCGCCAATTCCGCCGTCTGCTATTGCCTGGGCATCACGTCGGTCGATCCCACCGAGGTCGATCTGCTGTTCGAGCGCTTCATCTCCACCGCCCGCGGCGAGCCCCCCGACATCGACGTCGATTTCGAACATGAGCGGCGCGAGGAGGTGATCCAGTACATCTACAGGAAGTACGGCCGCGCCCGCGCCGGCCTGACCGCCACCGTCATCCGCTACCGCGCCCGCAGCGCCCTGCGCGAGGTCGGCAAGGCGATGGGGCTGTCGGCCGATCTGGTGGCGCGGCTGACCGGCTCCATCTGGGGCTGGAGCCGCGACGGCGTCGACGAGGAACGCGCCCGCTCGCTCGGCGTCGATCCCGATGATCCAAGGCTCAAGCGCACGCTGGAACTGGCTCAGGAGCTGATCGGCTTTCCCCGCCATCTGTCGCAGCATGTCGGCGGCTTCGTCATCACCCGCGGCCCGCTGTCGGATCTCTGCCCGGTCGCCAACGCGGCGATGGAGGATCGCAGCACCATCGAATGGGACAAGGACGACATCGACGCGCTGGGCATCCTGAAGGTCGACGTGCTGGCGCTGGGCATGCTGACCTGCATCCATCGCGCCTTCGACCTGATCGAGCAGGTGCACGGGCAACGCTGGACGCTTGACAGCCTGCCCAAGGAGGACCCGGCGGTCTACGAGATGCTGGGGCGGGCCGACAGCCTGGGCGTCTTCCAGGTCGAAAGCCGCGCGCAGATGAGCATGCTGCCCCGGCTGAAGCCCAAGAAATTTTACGATCTGGTGATCGAGGTCGCCATCGTCCGCCCCGGCCCGATCCAGGGCGGCATGGTCCATCCCTACCTGCGCCGCCGCAGCGGGGCGGAGGACATCACCTATCCGATGCCGGCGCTGAAACCGGTCCTCTACAAGACCCTGGGCGTGCCGCTGTTCCAGGAGCAGGCGATGAAGGTCGCCATGGTCGGCGCCGGCTTCAGCGCCGAGGAGGCCGACCAGCTGCGCCGCGCCATGGCCGCCTTCCGCAAGACCGGAAAAGTCCAGCTGTTCCACGACAAGTTCATCGCCGGCATGATCGCCAACGGTTGTGACCCCACCTTCGCCGAGCGCTGTTTCCAGCAGATCGAGGGATTCGGCGAATACGGCTTCCCGGAAAGCCACGCCGCCAGCTTCGCCTTGCTGGTCTATGTCTCCGCCTGGATCAAGCGCCACCACCCCGCCATCTTCGCCGCCGCCCTGCTGAACAGCCAGCCCATGGGATTCTACGCCCCGGCGCAGATCGTCCGCGATGCAAGGGAGCACGGCGTGACGGTGCTGCCGCCCGATGTGAACCTGTCGGGGTGGGATTGCGCGGTGGAGATTACAGGCCGAGCACCGCCCCAATCCCCTCTCCCCCCCGCTCACGCGCAAACTTCGTTTGCGCTGACGCGACAGGCGGACCTCCGGTCCGCCGAAAGCGGGGAGAGGGTTAGGGTGAGGGGGGCGCACCCGCCGGACGTCTTCGGCTGCGCCGACCCCCCTCATCCCGACCTTTTCCCCAGGGGGGAGAAGGAGAAATCGGGGGCATCAAGCCTCCGCCTCCGCCTCGGTCTCCGCCTCATCAAGGGCTTCACCCCGCAGCACGCCGAGTCCCTCGTCCTCTCCCGCGCCGGCGGCTATCGCGACCCCTACGACCTGTGGCGGCGCGCCCGCCTGCCGGTCGCGGCGCTGGAAAAGCTGGCGAAGGCCGACGCCTTCCGCTCGGTCGGGCTGGACCGCCGGGCGGCGCTGTGGGCGGTGCGGGCGCTGGGCGACCAGCCGCTGCCGCTGTTCGCCCGCCTGGACGGCCCGCTTGCCGAGGAACCCGAAGCGCCGCTGCCGGCCATGGCGCTTGGCGAGCATGTGGTGATGGACTACACCAGCCTGTCCCTGTCGCTGAAGGCCCACCCGCTGTCGCTGCTGCGCGACGGCCTGCCCGGCATCACCCCGGCGGAGCGGCTGGTCCAGGTGCGCGACGGCCGGCGCCTGACCACCGCCGGATTGGTTCTGGTCCGCCAGCGGCCGGGCAGCGCCGAGGGCGTCGTCTTCATCACGCTGGAGGACGAGACCGGGGTCGCCAACCTCGTCGTCATGCCCGACGCCTTCGAGACCTTCCGCCGCCCGATCATGACCGCCCGGCTGATGGCCGCCACCGGCCGGGTCCAGAACCAGGACGGCGTCGTCCATCTGCGGGTGGAATCGCTGATCGACCTGACCCACCGGCTGTCCGAACTGACCGGCGAGGACCGCCATGCCGCCCCCAATGAGACTCATGCCCCATTTCCCAAGGGCCGCAATTTTCATTGAAGGAGCTGATTGCTCCTGACATCACGCTGTCAGGAGGGGGTGTGCTATCAAGGGGACGAGCCGGCACGAACCACGAACATCCCACTCCCCTCTGTCAGGAGCCAATCCGATGAACATCCCGCACGTCGTCACCTGGTTCGAGATTCCGGTCACCGACCTCGCCCGCGCCGTCGGCTTTTACGAGACCGTCTTCGCCGCCAAGATGGTTCAGGAACCCTGCCCCAGCGGCATGACCATGGCCGTCTTCCCGGCCGAAGGCACCGCCGTCAAGGGCTGCCTGATCAAGCACGAGGCCTGCAAGCCAAGCGCCGACGGCACCACCGTCTACCTGAACGGCGGCGACGACCTCTCCGCCCCGCTGGCCCGTGCCGAGCAGGCCGGCGCCCGCATCATCGTGCCGAAGACGCTGATCACCCCGGAAATCGGCTATTTCGCCCAGTTCATCGACAGCGAGGGCAACCGCGTCGGCCTCTATTCGATGCACTGATCCCGCTCACCGGAGCCGCCGCCATGCGCCGCGCCGACCGCCTGTTCCAGATCGTCCAGCATCTCCGCAAGGGGCGGCTGGTGACGGCTGCCGAGTTGGCGCGCTGCCTGGAGGTGTCGGAGCGCACCGTCTACCGCGACATGCGCGACCTCGCCTCCTCCGGTGTGCCGGTGGAGGGCGAGGCCGGCGTCGGCTATCTGCTGCGCGACGGCTACGACCTGCCGCCGCTGATGTTCACCCAGGACGAGGTGGAAGCGCTGGTGGTCGGCGCCCGCCTCGCCCGCGCCTGGGTCGGCGGCGGTCTGGCCGATGCCGCCGCCCGCGCGCTCGACAAGGTCGAGGCGGTGGTGCCGGAGGCGCGGCGGCGCGAGCTGGCCGACAGCCGCGTCTTCGTCCCCGACTTCTCCTTCCCTGCCCCCTTGCGCGAGCGGATGGACGTTCTGCGCTGCGCCATCAACGCCAAGCGCGTCGTGCTGTTCGATTACCGGCGGCAGGACGGCACCCATTCCGCCCGCGCGGTCCAGCCGCTGGGCCTGTTCTTCTGGGGCCGGGTGTGGACGCTGGGCGCCTGGTGCGAGCTGCGCGAGGAGTTCCGCAGCTTCCGCATCGACCGCATGGAAACCCTGCTGGCGCTCGACCGCCGATTCGACGAGATTCCCGGCCGCGGCCTGGACGACTATCTCGCCCGCTGGCGGCAGGAGGGTTGCCCGCGCGGGTGAGGTCGTCCGTGCCCCCTCCCTCCCACGCTTGGCAGCGTGGGTCCCTCCCTCCCCCGCCTTCGGCGGTAGAGGGATAGGAAGCGGCAGTCCCCTCTCCCGCGGAACGCGGGGGAGGGTTAGGGAGGGGGCATCCGCACGTCACTCCACCAGCCTGATCTCCGTCGTCGCCACGCCCGACGCCCCGACCGCCACCGCGTAGTCGTCGAACCCCGGCGGGCCGAAGCTGCCGCGGGCGGAGCGGCTGAAGCCGTGCGGTTCGGCAGGGATGCCGAACAGGCCGGTGGCAAGCTCGCCGTTGTTGTCCAAATCCTGGAAGGCGATCAGCCCATAGCGGCCGGCCGGCAGGTCGGGGAAGACCACCTGCAGCTCCGGCCCCAGCGCCGCGACGAAATAGCCGGCGCGCGGTGCCTTCGCCGCCTGCGCCTCGGCGCTGTCGAACAGCGCGACCATCACCTTGCCCTGATTGGGCTTGACGTTGCGGACGGTTGCGCGAAGCTCCCCCGCGGCGGCCGGACCAGCGGCGGCCAGTGCCAGCAGCGTCACTGTCACCGTTCCTGGGGCGACCATCCTTGCAGACCAACGCGCAACCCAACGCCGGAACCTCATCCCCCGCCCTCCCCTGGCAGTCGCCGCCCGTTCCCTATGGCCGGCGCGTGCTGCGCCGCCGCCTGCCGTTGCTGGCGGCCTCCATCCTAGCATTGGCTCTGCTGGGACCGTTCGGCACCTTCCGTGACATGGGTTTCGCCGTCCGGCTTGCCTACTGGGGCGGGCTGATCGCCACCGGCTGGTCGATGTTCGAACTGGTGCTGCTGGTCGCCCGCCGCGTGCTGCCGAACCTGGAACGCACATGGCCGCTGATGCTGGCTGCGGCCTTCCTGACCGTCAGCGTCGTGCAGACTCTGGTGGTCGCCCTGCTGGAAAGCCGGTTGCGCGGCCAGGATTTCCTCACCCCCGCCGGGCTGGCCGAGCTGTATGGCTATGTGCTGGTCATCACCCTGCTGGTGTCGGCCCTGCCGGTGTGGCTGGAGCTGCGCGACCATGGCGTGGTCGGCCACCAGCCCCCCGCCCCGCCGCAAGCGTCCGTCCCCGGCGGCGAACCGGCCACCGACCGGCCCGCCCCCTTCCTCGACCGCATTCCGGCAAAGCTGGGGCGCGACCTGCTGGCGCTGGAGATGGAGGATCATTATGTCCGCGTCCACACCGCGTTGGGCAGCGACCTGATCCTGATGCGGATGCGCGACGCGGTGGCGGAGCTGGCGGGCATCGACGGCCGTCAGGTTCACCGCTCCTATTGGGTGGCCGCGACGGCGGTCGCGGCGGTGGAGCGCAAGCCGGACGGCAAGCTGTCGCTGCGCCTGACCAACGGCCTGCTGGTCCCGGTCAGCCGCACCCACGCCCCCTCGGTGCGCGCCGCCGGCTGGACCGAGAAAGCCGTCTCCTAAACGCCCTTAAACGCCCTCACCGCGGAAGGGACGGGACAGCAGCCCCTCGATGGTTTCGTCCAGCCCGGCGCCGCGGTTCAGGATGGCATCGACCGCCGTGCAGATCGGCATGTCGACGCCCAGCTTCGCTGCAAGCCCGACCACCGCAGCGGTGGTATAGACGCCCTCCGCCACCGACCGCCGCGCGGCCAGAATCTCGGACAGCGCCTTGCCGGCGCCCAGTGCCGCCCCCAACGACATGTTGCGCGACTGCAGGCTGGAGCAGGTCAGCGTCAGGTCGCCCAGCCCGGATAGTCCCATCAGCGTCTCCACCCGGCCGCCGAGCGCCAGCGCCAACCGGGTGATCTCGGCCAGTCCACGGGTGATCAGCGCCGCCCGCGCGTTGTCGCCCAACCGCCGCCCTTCGACCACGCCGCAGGCGATGGCCAGCACATTCTTCACCGCCCCGCCGACCTGCGAACCGATGACGTCGTCCGAGCGGTAGGGCCGGAAGGTGTGGCTGCCCAGCGCCGTGACCAGCGCCCTGCCCAGCGCCTCGTCCGCACAGGCCAGCGTCACCGCCGTCGGCAGCCCGCGCGCCACCTCCGCCGCGAAGGTCGGGCCGGACAGGATCGCCACCGGATTGCCGGCCGGCAGCGCGGCGCCGACCGCCTCGCTCATCAGCGCGTGGCTGTCCAGCTCGATCCCCTTGGCGCAGACGACGACCGGCGCCTCCGGCTTCAGCAACGACGCCATGCCCGCGGTGACGCTGCGCGCATGCTGGGCCGGCGACACCAGCAGCACCGCGTCGCAATCGCCGAGGTCGGCGAGATCGCCGGTGATCCGCAGCGCGTCGGGCAGCGGCACGCCGGGCAGATAGTCGCGGTTCTCGCGGCGGAGGCTCATTGCCTCCACCACCGCCGGCTCGCGCGCCCACAGCAGCGTCTCGCGCCCGGCCCGCAACGCCGCCAAGGCCAGCGCCGTTCCCCAGGCGCCGCCACCGACGACACCGATGCGGTTGAGGGCGGAGGTGGGCACGGCACTCATGGCAGGTCTCTCACGCTGACGAAGTCCATCACGCCTTCACCCCCGCCCCGATCCCGGCGCGCCCGATCACCGGCGCGGCATTCGGGTCCAGCGGCCAGCGCGGGCGGGGGGCGAAGTTCAGCGGGTCGCTCTCGCCCAGCCGGAAGCGCTCGATCCCGGCCCAGGCGATCATCGCCGCGTTGTCGGTGCACAGGCGCAGCGGCGGCGCCACGAATTGCATGCGCTGCTTCTCCGCCAGGGTCGACAGCCGGCTGCGGATCGCCTTGTTGGCGGCGACGCCACCGGCGACCACCAGGGCGCCGCCCTGCGGATGGTCCTCCTTGAAGCGGCGGATGGCGCGGGTGCAGCGGTCGGCCAGCACCTCCGCCACCGTCGCCTGGAAGGCGGCGGCGAGGTCGTCGCGGTCGGCATCGGACAAGACGCCCCCAAGTTCCTCCACATGCCGCCGCACTGCGGTCTTCAGCCCGGAGAAGGAGAAGTCGCAGCCCGGACGGCCCAGCATCGGCCGCGGCAGCTCGAACCGCGCCGGATTGGTGGCGCGCGCCGCCGCCTTCTCCACCAGCGGCCCGCCGGGATAGCCCAGCCCCAGCAGCTTGGCGGTCTTGTCGAACGCCTCGCCCACCGCATCGTCGATGGTGGTGCCGAGCCGGCGATAGCGCCCGACCCCCTCCACCGCCAGCAGCTGGCAATGGCCGCCCGACACCAGCAGCAGCAGGTAGGGAAAGGCGACGTCGTCGGTCAGCCGCGCGGTCAGCGCATGGCCTTCCAGATGGTTGACGGCGACGAAGGGCAGCCCGCGCGCGGCGGCGATGGCCTTGGCGGTCATGACGCCGACGATGACGCCGCCGATCAGCCCCGGCCCGCCGGTCGCCGCCACCGCGTCCAAATCGCCGAAGCCGATCCCGGCCTCGTCCATGGCGCGGCGGATCAGCCCGTCCAGATGTTCAAGATGAGCGCGGGCGGCGATTTCCGGGACGACGCCGCCATAGGGCGTGTGGTCGTCCAGCTGCGACAGCACGACGTCGGCGCGGATCTCGCGCGCGTCGGTGACGACGGCGGCGGCCGTCTCGTCGCAGCTCGTTTCGATTCCAAGAACGATCATGGCGCCAACCTAGCCGCCTTGGCCGTCCGGGTACAGGATGGAGTTGCGGACAAGTGCGCGCATGAAATTTGATCCGCCTCAATCTTCCGTATGACCGGGCGACGAATCCTTGCAAAGCTGCGCGGATCCCCTAGAACACGCCCTATGACGACCCACCCGCTCCGTATCGGGACGCGCGGCAGCCCGCTGGCGCTGGCGCAGGCCCATGAAACCCGCGACCGCCTGATCGCCGCCCATCCGCATCTCGCTGCGCCCGGCGCCATCGAGATCGTCGTCTTCAAGACCACCGGCGACCGCATCCTCGACCGCACCCTGGCGGAAGCGGGCGGCAAGGGCCTGTTCACCAAGGAGCTGGAGGAGGCGCTGTTCGACGGCCGCGCCGATCTGGCCGTCCATTCGATGAAGGACGTGCCGACCCAGCTTCCCGACGGGCTGGAGATCGCCACCCTGCTGCCGCGCGAGGACCCGCGCGACGCCTTCTTCTCCCGCTCCGGCGGCGGTCTGGCCGATCTGCCCGCCGGCGCCGTGGTCGGCACCGCCGGCCTGCGCCGTCAGGCCCAGGTGCTGGAGCTGCGCCCCGACCTGAAGATCTTCCCGCTGCGCGGCAACGTGCAGACCCGCCTGTCCAAGCTGGACGCGGGCGAGGTGGACGCCACCCTGCTGGCGCTGGCTGGCCTGCGCCGCCTCGGCCTGACCGAGCGCATCAGCGCGGTGCTGGAACCGGAAACCATGCTGCCGGCGGTGGCCCAGGGCGCCATCGGCATCGAGATCCGCAGCACCGACGACGCCACCCGCGCCCTGCTGGCCCCGCTGAACTGTGCGGAGACCATGGTCCGCGTCACGGCGGAACGCGCGCTGCTCGCCGCTCTTGATGGCTCCTGCCGCACGCCCATCGCCGCGCTGGCGATGCTGGACGGCGACGACCTGCATCTGCGCGCCAAGGTGCTGTCGACCGACGGCCGTATCATCTTCCGGGCGGAACGCCGCGGCAAGGCCGCCGACGCCGAGTCGCTGGGCGCCGATGCCGGGGCCGAGATCCGGGCGCAACTGCCGCCTGATTTCTTCGCCGCGGCACCGCACTGACCGCCATCCCGGCCGGGTTTTCCGCATGACGGGAAAGCAGCCTCAATCCTCTTCCGCCGACCGCCGTACGCGCCTTCTGGTGACGCGACCGGCGGAGGATGCCGAGCCGCTGGTCCGCCGGCTGGAAGCGCTCGGCTTCGCCACGGCGGTGGAGCCGATGCTGTCGATGGTCTGGCTCGACGGGCCGGAACCCGACCTGTCCGACGTACAAGCCCTGCTGTTCACCAGCGCGAACGGCGTACGTGCCTACACCAAACGTACGAGCCGGCGCGACCGTCCGGTGCACGCCGTCGGCGACGCCACGGCGCGGGCGGCGCGGGCCGCCGGCTTCGAACAGGTCGACAGCGCGTCGGGCGATGTGTACGCACTGGCGGAACGTGTCCGGTCCCTGCGGGATCCATACGCGGGTACGCTTCTTCATGTGGCCGGCACCAAGGTGGCGGGCGACCTCGCCGGCCTGCTGGGGGCGGCCGGGTTCACGCTGCGGCGCAGCGTGATGTACGATGCCGTACCCGCGCTAACCCTGTCGGACGAGACCGCGACATTTTTGCGTACGTCCGGGCTCGACGGCGTGTTGTTTTTCTCTCCCCGTACCGCCGCATCCTTTGTTAGGCTGCTCGCCGAGGCGGGGCTGGTCGATTGTTGTCGTACGGTCGATGCGTTCTGCCTCAGCCCCGCGGTCGCGGAGGCTGCCCGTGCGTACGGCGACCAGGGAGTGACGCCGTGGCGAAGCGTACGGGTGGCGGCGCGGCCGGAGCAGGACGCCCTGCTCGATCTGTTGCCGGTCGCCGGATAAACCCGGCGCGGTCCGGCCGTACGGCTTATACCCCTGGTGCGTCCGGGTGGGTGGGTCAGCCGTACGGGGGACGAGGGGGACCGGTCAGGGGGCTGTGACGTTAAAACGAACAACAGCGAACCGAAGGTACAGCCCATGACCTCTCGTCCAGGCCCCGAACGCCCCGGCACCGACCGTGACGGCGACGGCGCCAGCACCGGCAATGCGGCGGTCGACCGCATCGTCGAACGTTTCGGCGGCATCCGCCCGATGGCCCACAAGCTGGACACCCCGGTGACGACGGTCCAGGGTTGGAAGAAGCGCGGCGCGATCCCGCTGGCCCGCCATGCCGACCTGCGCACCGCCGCCGCCAAGCACCGCATCAAGCTGGACGATGCCGACCTGGACGCGGCCACGCCCAGCGAGGACCGGCAGGCCGACGCCTCCGCCGCGTCCGTCATCACCCCGGCTGACGCCTCACCAGTGGTGGAGCCGGTGCTGACCGCTTCCCCGGCCGACACCATCCCCGGCGCCGAGACCCCGGCAGCCGAAGCGACCACCGGTGCCGTGACCGAACTGCAATCGTCCGATGCCCTGATCCCGCCGGCCACGCCGATCGGCGCGACCGACAGCTTCGCCGACACGCCGAAGGGCGACGCGGAGAAGGCCGAGGAAGCCAAGGACGAAGCCGTCAAATCAGGCTCCACCAAATCCGACGAGTCGAAGACCACCACCGGCAGCTGGACGCCGTCCGGCACCAGCGGCAGCGCGGGCTACAGCCGCAGCGCCGATGCCGAGCCGGCGCGTCCGACCATCGCCCCCACTATCGCCCCTACTCCGTCCTACCTCGACGAGCCGCGCTCCGGCAGTGGGTTCGCCACCGCCCTGTCGGTGGTAGCATTGCTGGTCGGCGCCGCCGCCCTGTCGGCGCCCTGGTGGGGTCCGGCCCTGCCCGGCTGGCCGTCGCCATCCGCCTCCTCCACCGCCTCCGCTCCGGCCGACCCGGCGCTGAAGGCACAGATCCAGCAGCTCACCGACCGCATCGGCAAGCTGGAGCAGCGTCCGGCCGCCGCTGGTAACGGCGCCGACCTCTCCGCCCTGACCCAGCGGATCGACGCGCTGGAGAAGCGCCCGGCCGCCACGCCCGACACCGGCGCCGCCGACGCCCAGAAGGCGCTGGCCGACCGCATCGCCGCGCTTGAGCAGAAGGTTTCCGCCGTCTCCGGCAACTCTCAGGCGGCGCAGGAGCTGCGCAGCGAGGTCGACTCGCTGAAGCAGCAGGTCACCAGCGTCAACCAGGCCGTCAGCGAGCGCCAGGACGCCGCCTCCACCGCGCAGGCGCTGGTGCTGGCCGCCGGGCAGCTGCGCGCCTCCCTGTCGGGCGGGCAGCCGTTCCAGCAGGACCTGCAGGCGGTCCGCGCCCTCAACATCTCCGACGCGGGCGTGACCCAGCCGCTCGACGCCGTGGCGCCCTATGCCGCCAAGGGCATCCCGACCCGCGCCCAGCTGACCGACCGCTTCCAGCCGCTGGCCGGCGAGATCGTCCGCGCCGACATCCGCGGCGAGGGCAAGAGCTGGATCGACACGGCGGTCGGCAAGCTGTCCACCCTGGTCACCGTCCGCCAGGAGGGCGGCGGGGTGGTCGGCACCACCGCCAACGCCATCGTCGCCCGCGCCGAGGCCGCTCTGAACGAGGGCAACCTCGCCAAGGCGGTGGAGGAGCTGTCGGCCCTGCAGGGTCCGGCCGCGCAGACCGCCGCCCCGTGGCTGGCCGACGCCAAGGCGCGTCTGGCCGCCGATCAGGCCGCGCGTCAGCTGAACGACCGCGCCATCGCCCTGCTGACCACCGCCGCCGGCGGGAAGGGGACGGCCCAATGATCCGCGCCCTCTGGTTCCTTCTGAAGGTCGCGGTGGTCATCGCCGCCGCGATCTGGCTCGCCGACCGTCCCGGCACCGTCAGCGTCCATTGGCTCGGCTACGCCGTAGAGGCGCCCTTCTGGGTCGCCCTGCTGGTCACGATCGTGGCGCTGGGCATCGCGGCGCTGGGCTATCGCCTGATCCGCGGGCTGATCCGCACGCCGTACCGCATCCGCCGCCACAGCCGGGTCCGCCGCCGCGAGCGCGGTTACCGCGCCCTGACCCAGGGCATGGTCGCCATCGCCGCCGGCGATGCGCAGACCGCGCGCAAGATGGCGCGCAAGGCCGACGGGCTGCTGAACGAGCCGCCGCTGACCATGCTGCTGTCGGCGCAGGCCGCCCAGCTGCAGGGCGACGAGCGCGCCGCCAGGGAGTATTTCACCGCCATGCTGGAGCGGCCGGAGACGGCCTTCCTCGGCATGCGAGGGCTGCTGACCCAGGCGATCAAGTCGGGCGACCGGGTGGAGGCGCTGACGCTGGCCCGCAAGGCGCGCGGGCTCCAGCCCAACACGCCCTGGCTGCTCGGCACGCTCTATGACCTGGAGGCGCAGGCCGGCGACTGGGCTGCCGCCGAGGGCACCTTGCAGCAGGCGATCCAGGCCGGGGCCATCCCGACCGACGAGGGCCGCCGCCACCGCGCCGTCCTGCTGCTGGAGCGCAGCTTCGAGGCGGAGCGCCGCGGCCGGGCCGACGCCGCCCTGTCGCACGCCCAGGCGGCGCACGACATGATGCCGGGCTTCGTCCCCGCCGCCGTCCGTCTGGCCCGCCTGCAGCTCGCCGCCGACCGGCTGAAGCCGGCCGCCAAGGTGGTGGAGCGGGCATGGCGCCACTCGCCGCATCCGGAGCTGGCCGACATCTACCGGTCGATCGTCTCCAGCTACGACCCGCTGACCCGGGTCCGGCTGTTCCAGAAGCTGGTGCGTCAGGCTCCGGACTCGGCCGAATCGCACCTCGCCGTCGCCCGCGCCGCCATCGACGCCCAGCTGTGGGGCGAGGCGCGCCAGCACCTGAACCGCGCCATGGAGATCGGCCCGACCCGCCGCACCTACCGCCTGATGGCCGAGCTGGACCGCGGCGAGCGCCATGACGAGGACGCGGCGAAGGACTGGCTGGCCAAGGCCGCCAACGCGCCGGAGGATCCGGTGTGGACCTGCAGTTCCTGTGGAGCGGTCAGCCACAACTGGGGCGGCCTGTGCGGCCATTGCGGCGCCTTCGACACGCTGACCTGGAAGGCCCCGACGGTCGCCGTCCCGCTGATGGAGCCGACCGACATCCCCCCGGCGCTGGCCCGTCCGGCGACCGCGTAAGGGATCGATGCAAGGTGCAAGAAAAAGCGCCCTTCCCCACCGGGAAGGGCGCTTTCTTCTTTTCAGGATGTCCGTCGGCTTTGGCGGTCTCCCGTCCACCGAAGCCAACGGCCGATTGAGGATCGCTCCAGCCTGTTGCCTCTACCGCATCCCCTCCGGTCCGACACGGTCGAGAGGCAGTTCCTTCTTCGCCAGCAGGCGGTCGAGCAGGCGCCCCCCGGCCGGGGCGTTGGCGGCCCTGGCGGTGCTGGCCACACCGGCGGCCTCCGCCGTGGGCGCCGCGTTTTCCAGCTGCGTGTTCTCGACCCGGTACTCGCCGCCGGACAGGCTGTTGACGACCTGCTCCTTCGCCGACGGGCCGGCCACCACGTTGCCGTCGGCGACATTCCCGTGCATCCGGCCGGCCGGGCCGGCGCTGGGCACCCATTCCAGCCGCAGGAAGCGGTCCTTGCCGTCGTTCATCATGGTGATGTTGTCCGACACCCGGTTGTTGTCGCCGCCATGCAGGAAAATCGCCGCCATGCCGGTGTTCTCCAGCAGGTTGCCCTGCACCGTCACGCCGCTGGTCATGTCGTCCAGATAGATGCCGAAGCCCTTGTAACGGACCAGCCAACGCCCCTGCGCGTCGGTGGCGAGGCCGCCGGTGTCGCGGATGTCGTTGAAGCGGATGATGCTGCGGGTGTCGTTGCCGCTGCGGCCCAGCATCTCGATCGCACCGGCGTCAGCGGTCTGGCGCGACGTATCGCGGATGCGGTTGAACTCGATGGTGTTGTCGCTGTTCACCGTCTGCGGGTTCCAGTTCTTGATCGAGATGCCGTACCGGGCCGACCGGCGGATGTCGTTGTGGGCGATCAGCGTGTTGCGGATGCCGGCGCCCATCACGCCGCCGCTGAAGAAGCGGACCTCGCCGATGTCGCTGATGCGGTTGGCGAGGATGCGGTTGTCGCTGCTGCCCGGCGCCAGCACCACGCCGGAGCGGCCGAGATGCTCCATCCGGTTGCCCGACACCTCGCTGCGGCTGGCGCCGTCGAGCATCACTGCGGTGCCGACCAGCAGGAAGCGGTTGCCGGCGATCCGCGCGCCGCTGCCCCCCTTCACCAGCACGGCGTTGCCGTCCCACGGCACATCGGTGAAGGTCAGCCCCTCCACCGCCACGTTGCGCGCGTTGTCGAGCCGCAGCAGCACCGGCTGCCGCGCCACCACCAGCTCCGCCCCGGCGCTGTTCAGCCCGGTCGGCGGCTTCACCAGCAGGCGCTTTGCCTTGGCGTCCCAAGCAAACTCACCCGGCCGCGTCAGGAAATCGGGATGGCCGAGCAGCCGTACGGTCGAGCCGTCGCGGTAAGGATACTGACCGTCGCCGCCAAGGGTCAGCAGACCGTTCGGATCGGCGGACGCCACGCCCAGCAGGTCGTCGGACAGCCGTTCACGGTCCAGCGCCTGCGCCCGCACCCCCGGACCGGCCCAGCCGGCCTTCAGCACACCGGCGGGAAGCCGCATCTGCCGCTTGCTCCCCGGACTTTTGGGATCGGACTGCACCGCCTTGGCCGGGAACCAGCCGCTGCGCGGGTCGCCGGGCGTGAAATCGCCGCTGCGCGCGGCGTCCAGCCGCTGCCCGCCGACCGAGACGTCCAGCCCCGGATCGCGCGCCAGCGGCGCCGACAGCAGGCCGTTCGCCATCTGCGCCCCGCCCACCGCCTCGCCCCCCGACAGCACCGGCTGCTCCCCCTCGACCGCGGTCAGCCGCAGTCCGGGCAGCGAGGCATCGACCACCAGCGGCGCCGTCAGCCGATAGGTCCCGCCATGCAGCCGCACGGTGGCCGGGCCGCTTCCCTTGGCGGCGGCCAGCGCACGTGCCGGGGTGGCGAAAGGACCATCGCGCCCGTCCGCCGACGGCTGGGACAGGCGTCCCGACCAGCGGTCGTTGCCGGTCGGCGACACATAGAAGGTCGTCTCGGTGGAACTGGTCTGTGCCGCCACAGCCGGCCCCCATCCGGCAGCGGTCAGCAGAAACGCAGATGTCAGCAAAATCCGAGGCAGGATTTGGGCCGCTCCACTCCGATGACGAGGTTGGGAACGGAACATGGGAGAACCTCCTCCAAGACAACGGCGAAGCCGCCGAAGGGGGGAGACTGACCCAGCCCCGCGGCACCGGCAAAAGCGCGAAGGGGGTGTGCGGGTGCGAAGGGGCCACGCCCTCTGCACCCCTGCCGGACCGGGACGGGGCGTATAGGCTGACTTTTCATCCTAGCCTGACCGGCCGGTCGTACCCGCTTGCCCGCGGATCGCGCGCCCCGTTCAGGCGGAGCCTAATTACCGGGGACTGTTTGCCGATGATCGAAATGGCGCTGATCGCGCAGGTCCTGGTGCTGGTGCTGGTAACCGTGGTGTTCCTCAGCTCCGGCAGCGCATCGATGTTCCATCCGCTGACGCTGTACCTGATCTTCCACGCCCTGGTCTTCGTCATGCGGCCGATCCTGGTCCACACCCAGAATTTCGACGATGTCTGGCTGTTCATGGGCTTCTGGCCGAACGAGCAGCAGTTCGTCATGACGCTGGTGGTCAGTTCGGTGGGGCTGATCGCCTTCGCCGCCGCCTGCATGTGGGCCGGTCTGGTCAAGCCCGACTGGACCCCGAACGGCGAGCCGGCACCGGCCTTCTCCTTCGACCGCGTCGACATCGTGGCCTTCCTGACCACCGCCGCCCTGCTGGCGCCGCTCGCCATCTATTCGGCGATCCAGCGCCAGGGCGGCGCCAGCTTCGACGGCACCGGCGACGTGCAGATGGAGCGCGATCCGCTGACCGGCCAGCCGATCTACACCAACACCACCGGCTACATCGCGGAGGCTCATTCGATGGGTCTGCCGCTGACGCTGGGGCTGATCTGGGTCTGCCGCTTCCACCCGCTGTCCTTCATCCCCTTCGCCGGCTTCGTCGCCTACCGCGCCTATCTGGGCTGGGGGCGCTGGGCGATCATCATGGGCATCCTGGGGCTGGTGCTGCTGATGCTGTACCGCACCCGCACCAAGTGGTTCCGGCTGTGGCATGTGCTGGCCGCGATCCCGGTGATGGGCCTGTTCACCGTGCTGGGCAACAACCGCGACGCCTTCCGCGACGTGCTGGCCGGCGACGCTCCGGTTTCCGTCCTGCTGCGCTTCAACGGCGGCAGCGGCAGCGGCCGGGCGCTCGACGCGCTGGCCGGCCAGGATTTGGCCAACTTCGACTTCCTCGCCTACATCCTGTGGGTGGTGCCGAAACAGTCGGCGACCTACACCTGGTTCACCCAGTATCTGCAGCTGTTCACCGAACCGATCCCCCGCTTGCTGTGGCCGGGCAAGCCGGTCGGCGCGCCGGTGAAATGGGTGGACCTGAACGACTACGGCGTCTTCTACAACCTGACCACCTCGCTGCCCGGCGACGGCTGGATGAGCGCCGGCTGGATCGGCATGATCGTCACCATGGTGGTGGTGGGGCTGATCCTGGGCCGCATGCACCGCTGGTTCTGGACCAGCGGATTCCGCAACCGCTACGCCGTGCTGTTCTATTGCGCCTTCCTGCCGCTGTGCCTGCAGTGGTTCCGCGACGGCAACATCACCATCGTGAAGTTCGGCTTCTTCTCGCTGCTGCCGATCCTGCTGTGGATCGGGCTGACCCGTGCGCTCCGCGCCTGGGGAATCCTGGACGACGACCCGCTGCGCCCGGTGGTGGCGCCACCCAATCTCGTCCGGCCCAATCTCGTCAGAAGGGAGCCGTCATGACGCTGACCGTCAGCGCCGTCATCGCCACCTACAACCGCGGGCCGGAGCTGCGCATCGCGCTGACCCGGCTGATGAACCAGACCACCCCGCCGATGGAGATCATCGTCATCGACGACGGCTCCAGCGACGGCACCGGCGCGATGATGCGGGCGGAGTTTCCCACCGTCCGCTACGTCCGCCAGCCGCACAATGGCGGGCTGATCCTGGCCCGCAACTTCGGCTTCGTGAACACCACCGGCGACTGCATCCTGTCGGTCGACGACGACAGCTGGTTCGAGGATCCGGACGGGCTGGCCCGCTGCGTCGCCTATCTGGAAGAGAACCCGGAGGTCGCCGCCGTCGCCTGCAACATCGAGACGCGCGACGGGCTGGTCTATTTCCCCAAGGGCGCCGCCCCCTTCGACGTGCCGTGGTATGTCGGCTGCGGCCATCTGCTGCGGCGCAGCGCGGTCGAGCAGGTCGGCCTCTACATGCCGGAACTCTACCGCCAGGGGGAGGAGAAGGACCGCTGCCTGCGGCTGGTCGGCGCCGGCTATCGCGTCGTGGCCCTGCCCGACGTCATGGTCTACCACGACAAGAGCGAGAAGGGCCGCAAGCCGGGGATGGAGCGCTTCTACAACCACCGCAACGACCTGATCCGCGAGGTGGCGCGCTGCCCGTCCTCGCTGATGGCGTGGCGGCTGGCGCGCGCTTGGGCCGGCAACAGCTGGAAGAACCTGCGCCACGGTCCGCGGATGACCGACCTGAAGGTGCTGCTGGCCCTACCGCAGATCCTCCGCATCGGCCTGAAGCACCGCGCGCCGGTGAGCGCCGAGGCCTACCGCCGCTGGCTGCATCTGGCGAAGACGGCAGCCCCGGCCAGCGCGCCGCCTGCGGAGAAGCCCGTCAGCCGGGCTGCATCCCGCCCAGTTGCAGCAGAACGGCCCAGCCCAGCACGATCAGATTGACGGTCAGCGTCATCGCCATGCCTGGCGCGCGGGCGAAGGGATGCACCAGATAGCCCGCCCAGAACAGCAGCCGGCCCAGCACGAACAGCGCGGTCGCCACAACCGCCGCCCCCAGCGAGGGCTGCGGCAGGGTGGCGACCAGGGCGGCCAGTGTCGGGACGAAGATGGCGGACTGCTCCACGCTGTTGGCGAGCACCCGCTGGGCGACGCGCTGACCGCGCGATTCGGGATCCTCGATGGGGTTGAAGGCCTGGGTGCGGCCGCGCATCGCCATCACACCGACGACCATGCCGAACAGGACCAGCGCCGGCCAGACCACCAGCCGCGCCCACAGCGCCATCCGCGCGCCCGGCGCGTTGACGCCCATCGGCGGCGCCACCAGCGACAGCAGCAGGACGAACAGCAGCACCGTCACCACCGCCGACGCCCCGTTCAGCATCAGGGCGCGGAGCACCAGGGATTTGCGTTTTCGGGGAGCGCTTTGGCGAAGACTGGTATCGGACATCGGGGCGGGGCTCCGTCAAAGGCCGGGGATTCGACAAAGGGCCGGCCCCTTCCCATCTGGAAAGGACCGCACCCTGTTCCTTCGACCAATAACGGCCCGGCTCGTGATTTGGATCAAGGCCCGGACGACGCGGAGGGTGTCCCATGACGCTATGTTCGGCGGCGTCTACTGGGGGGCTGCCCCGATGGGAGAGATGTTGTCAGTCTCTCTTTTCGCTACCATGTTCTAACCAAGTGCTTCACCATGTGGGTGAACACGAGGATCTCGATGGTGGAGGGCCTATGATGGATCTCGTTCTGCTCGGTGGTGCGGTGGCGACGGCTGCGGCGTTGGCCGGTCTGATCGCCACGATGCCCACACCGAAACCGATCCCGATCCGCGTCCGCGACCGGCGCCGCCAGCGGCGCTGACGACACCGGCCCCCGGCCTTTGCGGTCGGGGATCAGCGGTTCGGCCTGTCTAAGGCAATCAGCGATCCAGATCGCGGATCGCGCGGTTCAGCTCGAATTCCTTCGAGGCGACGTAGGCCTCCATTCCGACGATCCGCTTCTCCATGTCGCGGAAGCGCTGGGTCAGACCGGCGAGCGTCCGGTCGGGCTTGGTCGACACCGTCCGCCAGAAGGCCTCTTCCTCGGCATCGCGATACAGCTGCGCCGGACGCACCGGCAGCACCATCAGCGCGATGACATAGGCGATCACCAGCGGCACCGAAAAGAAGAACAGGGCGAACAGCATCGCCAGCCGGACCACGGCCGGCTGCACGCCGAAGTAATCGGCAACACCCGTGCACACCCCGCCCAGCACCCCGCGCTGCGGATCGCGGTAGAGCCGGTGCGGATTCGGCGAGTCGTAGGGGGACGCGCGGTCCATGGCGGGCTCGGTCCTTTCGTTGAGTTTCGGGTTGGGAGGGAGGTTCTGCAGCGG